>JAAYGY010000055.1 GCA_012735575.1 Clostridiales bacterium | reverse complement strand
ACTTGAAAATCGTCTCTTACTATAGAATAACTCATTATCTATCCGATGACTACGCTCTACTATACCGTTCTGCCATGGTGAATAGGGACGAGTGCGTTTATGTTCTATACCCATTTCTTCTAGATATTTTTCAAATCTTGATTTTTTACTTGTCTTATCAGGATCATTAACAAATTCTAATCCATTATCCGTTTGAACTAATTTAATTTTAAATCCTAGACCATCTTCTAATCGTTTCACGAAATTAGATGTGGTATAAGTTCTATTCTCCTCCACTATTTCCATATACCTCTTTCGTGAGTATTCATCAATAGCTGTTATCTGATAGTATCTGCTATGATTACTCGCAAATCCAATGCACTCATTAGGAACATACTTTACGTCTATCTGCACTCGTTCTCCAGGATAAGTAGCAATCTTTTTTTGATATCTTGATTTTGGATAACTACTACGTGCCTTTACCTCATTTAACTTCATCTTTCTTATCTGCCTGCACATAGAGTCATAAGTCCTTGTATATCCTGCTTCCTTTAACTTACGGTATACCTGTGCATAGCCTTCATGACCATGATAACGATATTTTTGTCTAATTAACCATAGTTCCTTTTCACTATGCTGATTTGGATGGAACTTGGGTCTCCTGCTTTTATTAGCTAGAGACTGTACTGTACCATCGTATTTTTTCCTCCAGCGTTGTACCTGCTGACGGCTAGTATGATACCTTCTTGCTGCTTTTGCATTGTTATCATATTTAATTGCATACTTAACTACCCTTTGACGAAATCTCATCTCTTCTGTTATAATTGCTTTCATAAGAAAGGTCTCTCCGATATTCTTTTGTTTTCGCAAACTACATTATATCAGAGGCCTTTCTTTTATTATACTTTTTTGTCACAAATGTATTATCTCATTTCATAAATCAATAAATCAATAGGCTCTTTCATTGTCATAAACCTATCCCCTGCATTTCTTGCATAGTCCAATCAGCATAATGTTTACATCATATATCTCCAGATTGTTTGTTTTTTCAATATCTTTATTTAACCTAATATAGTTTAAGGCCACCTCCCTTTCATCAATATCTATTATGTCATTACAGTTGATACACTGAAAATGAAGATGCAAAGGCTTTTTGCTGTAGATTTTTAGCTCGTAATAGCTTACTCCATCTACCGAAATTTCTTTTATTATTCCAATACTGGTAAAAATCTTTACATTCCTGTATACCGTAGCAAGGCCAATGTTAAAGCCCTTTAATCTTTGATATATATCCTCTACGGTTAAATGCCTTTTTGTAATGAAAAACTGTTCCAGTATTAATTTCCTTTGTTTGGTAAGCCTTAATCCATTTTTCTCTACCAGTCTTTTTACAAGGCGAAAATCCTCTTTTACAGATATATTATTGGCAATACTCCCCATAAAAACCTCCTTTCCATCTGCTAATAATGACATTGATCCCCATGCCTGTGATCACTACAAACCTGTCCTGAAGACTTCAGCTCATTTCTTAAATACTGCTGGATAACATCATCACAGTAACCTTCTGATCCTACAATTACATCTATATCTTTTTCGACAAACAGCTGCTGGGCTGATTGCCCCATGCCACCGGATACAACCAGATCTACGCCTAACTTGTGTAGAAAGTCAGGTAGAAATCCCGGTCTATGGCCCGGATTTTCTTCAAAATATTTATTAACTACCTTATTATTATCAATTTCATAAATTGTGAAACCTTCACAATGCCCAAAATGAGCGCTTACATATTTACCTTCACTGGCAACTGCTATTTTCATTAATCTAAACCTCCTTAAATATACCTTATTAAAACCTATTTTCCGAAACTGTTTAGATACAGGCATATCTTATGCCACATCTGCCTAATAGCCTGATTTGCCTTGCTGTTCTCAAAATATATAATAGGCTGCAGATTATTTATGGCCTTTACAACCATATCATCATAGGGTATCCTGCCAACTAAATTAACATTATTTTTAATACAATAACCTTCAATCTTCTCCGATATTTCTTCATTAATGTCATATTTGTTGATGCAGACAAGAGTAAGAACTCCAAAATGCCTACACAGCTCAGCCGCCCTCTTTAAATCCTCTAAACCTGACTGGGTAGGCTCCGTGACAATTAAAACTCCATCACTTCCTGTAACGGAAGCTATTACAGAACAACCAATCCCTGGGGAACCATCAATAATAATAAGAGTATTTTCTTGTGCAAACTTCTTGGCATTATCACGAAGCTTAGTTACCAGCTTCCCTGATCCCTCGCTGCCTATCTCCATCCTTGCTCTTGATATGATTCCTTTGTCAGTTTCAGTAACATAGACATCAGCGGTTTTCTCATCTCTTAAGCTAATGACTTTTTGTGGGCAAACCAGAACACATGCACCGCAGCCCTCACATTTAAAGGGATTCACTTCTCCATTTTGGATTGCATAAAACTGACATACATCTCCACATTTATTGCAGGCTGTACAGTTTTCCTTGTTTACAACCGCTATCTTTTCTCCAGAAAAACTTTGTGTTACTAGATCTTTTCCCCTGTAGAACAGATGCAGATTTGGAGCATCTACATCACAGTCTGCCTTTACTACATTTCCAGCCAGTTCAGCCAAAGCCAGGGCTATTGTGGTTTTTCCTGTGCCACCTTTTCCACTTATAACCGCTAATTCCAAGGGAACACCTCCCTCAAATTTTTAGCTATCTTCTCAAACCTTTCCCTGTATTCAGGAAGTTGTACAACCATTTTTCCCGAGGAATATACCCTTACTACTTCCCTGTCATAAGGTATTACCCCCAAAACCCTTATATTCTCTTGCTGGCAGTATCTCTCAATTCTATCATCTTCTGGATTATACTTATTGATAATAACACTCAAGGGAAGATTAAAACATCTTACCAGCTGTACCGCCATTTTTAGATCATGCAGTCCAAATAATGAAGGCTCTGTAACTAACACGGCACTATCTGCATATTGAAGAGAACATACTACATTACAGGATGTTCCCGGGGAGCAATCTAAAAGGTTTACCCCTTCTGGAAGGTTTGTCAGTAATTCTTTTATTACAGGCACTGCCATGAGCTCACCAACATTTAAAATTCCTCTTTTGCAAACTATATCCCAAAGTGTACCTTCTTCGATCCTACCTACTACCCTTTTTCCAAAAGTCAATGCACCATGATTGCACATCAGCCCGCAGGCACGACATCCATGACAAAGCTTTTCAAAAAGGGTTATTTTTTTCTTTGTCCTAACCAGTGCATTAAACTGACATACCTTTGCGCAAGCCCCGCATAAGGCGCATAAGTTAGTATCCACAAGGGGATAATCCATCTTAACCTCCCGGCTTGCTATTTGAGAAGGTTTTAAAAATATAAAACCATTTGGTTCTTCTACGTCACAGTCTATATAGTTAGAGCCTGTTACAAGAGAAAGATTGGTTGATACAGTTGTTTTCCCCGTACCACCCTTTCCACTCAAAATAGCTATATTCAACCTATCTGCCTCCCCTAAATCCTTTCCCTGATCCCATACCTATACCTGCATGTGCAGGTCCCACCTGAGTTAGTTCCTCCAGTCCCCCATCTTTTAACATTTGGATAGCCTTTTCCACCTGGATATTTTTACACTGATATACCTTTATATCAGAGTTTCTAAGGAGGTTAAAGGCATTAGGACCCATACTTCCAGTTATAACCATATCTATATCTTCATCCATGATTTGCTGGGCCGCCGCTATGCCTGCGCCTCCACCTGATATTTGTCCCCTATTCTCCATTGCCTTTACAAAGCCTTTCTCAACATCGTAGATTATAAAGTAATTACATCTTCCAAACCTTGTATCCAACATACTGTTTAAATCCCTGCCAGTTGAAGAAATTGCTACTTTCATTGTAGATACCTCCTTTAGCTGTTTTCATTTGCGCAGTACTCTTTTTCAGTTCATAATCCTTGGACAATACAAAATTACCATTTGTACAATCTTTACATTTCCTTTGTAATCGACATATGTCAATTATATTGTACATCCATATTATGTTATTGTCAAATGTCATTTATTCATTTTTTTAAATAAATAAAAACCTGATAGCAAGTAAGCTTATAGCCAAACTTGCCATCAGGTTTAGTAGCTTTATGAAAAGAGGAAACTATAAAATCCACTTTTTTTCAATATTTCTACGGCACAGATAAAATAATATGATAATAAAAACTATAATGATAAAGATACTAAACAAGATGCTAAAGTAAGAGTTATGTATAATAGCGCTGTTTAGCATATCCGTTCCATAGGTTAAAGGTAGGCAAAAGGAAATTGGTTTTAATGCTGCTGGCAGCTTGTCTATAGGGAGAAACAGGCCGCATAAAAATAACATGGGGAATCTAAAAAAGTTAGATAAAGTCTGAGCTTCAAATACCTCCTTTACCGAAACAGCAACTAATAAACCAAGGAGAGCGGAGGTAATGGCTATTAAAATGACTGCCATAAGGACAACAGCCCAGTTAATACCACTTAAATTGATTAGAAAGCCCATAAATACTACTGGTACAAAGGCATTGATAATTCCGAACAGGATGGCTCCCAGTATCTTAGCTGCCACTAATGTACTTAGACTTATTGGTGCTAATAATAATCTGTCAAAGGATTTACTCCTTTTTTCAAAGGTTATAGTAACAGCCAGCATTGATGTGGTACCAAACAATATACTCATGGCCATCAAGCCTGGCAGCAATTCAATAACATCTATATTCCCCGATGAACGAATCAGCTGCATCAAGGTCCAGGAAAGAGGAAAAATAATGCCCCAGCTAATGTTTGGTGGTTTTAGATAGTAGTTTTTAATATCTTTCTTGAGAATATTCCAAAATGCTATAAAAGTCTCCATTTTATCTTCCCACCTTTTCCAATTTTGTTGCATCTATACCGGTTATCCTAACAAATACATCCTCTAAAGACGGCTTTATACCTTTGGCTTCGTATACAGAAACTCCTTTTTCATCGAGGACTTGAAGAATGGGAGATAAGGGCACCTGTTCTTTAGAAATTATCAGACATGAATTTTTCGCTAAAACTTCTATCCTATAACTTGGAAATTTGTTTTCCAACTCTACCTTTAACTCTTCCAGGCAGTTGTCAAGTTGTAGTTTTATCTTATACTCATGGTCTATATTCTCCATAAGTTCCCTTACTGTACCAACTTTAACAATCTCACCCCTCACCATAAAGGCTATCCTATCACATGTTCGTTCTGCTTCCTCAATATAATGTGTAGTCATCAGGATAGTTGTACCCTGTTTTTTTAGGTTCAGTATAAGTTCCCTTATTTGCCTTGTACTTTCCACGTCTATACCTGTTGTTGGTTCATCCAAAAAAAGAATCTTAGGATTATGTATAATTCCAGCAGCTATTGTAAGCTTCCTCTTCATCCCCTTTGAATATGTGCCAAAAGGCCTATCTGCCGCCTTTGTTAAACCAAACTGCTTTAATAGCTCCTTTGCCTGCTTTTCCCGTTCCTCTTTGCCCATCCCATATAGAGAAGCACAAAAGCAGAGATTATCAAAACCGCTCATTTCGCCATATAAGTTGTTCTCGTCAGGTACAACTCCTATAATCCTCTGAACTTTTTTAATATCCTTTATGGCATCTATTCCATCAATCATTATTTGACCACTGGAGGGCCTGGATAAGCCTATCATCATATTTATTGTTGATGTTTTACCTGCACCATTAGGGCCTAAAAGTCCCAATATCTCTCCCTCTTTAATACTAAAAGAAATTCCATTAACTGCCGGTAAATCACCATATAGTTTTTTAAGATTTGTGACCTTTACAATTTCCACGTTTTTCTGCACATCCTTTCTCCCTATCCTTACTATGGCAAATAGATCTTATTTCTAGACTGTCACAAACTTCCCTTTCAATTTCAGCAAGCACTTTAATTTGTGTAGCAAGCTTGTGTAATATATCACGGTTTACATCATAATGCATGTAATAACCCTTTTTCACTCCTACAAGCAGGCCCACTTCCTTTAAAACCTTAATATGCTGTGATATTGCCGATTCAGACAAGCCAAGTCTTTTTGATAATGCTCTTACGCAATAATTATGTTGTAATAGCAATCTAAGGATTTTAAACCTGGATTCATCTCCTATGGCTTTAAGTAGCTTTGTTATTTCCATACCACGCCTCCATTTGTTTAATTAAGTAGCTACTAAATTAAATATATCCTTGTTATCCAATTAAGTCAATACTTAATCAATATCAAAAAAATAAAGGTGACCTTTGGTCACCTTCAATAAAGGCTTGCTTGTCTGTCTAAACACTGTATTTTTGGAGGGATACTATAAATTTTCTATGTATTCTTCAATGAGCTTGTCTAACCTTTTACCTAATTCTAATATATCTTCACTTGTAAGCAGGTTATCACCTTTGCTTTCTTTTTCATCTAGCTCATCCCATACTTCTCCAATCTGTTTTATTAAATAATACATTCTACTATGTTGTTGTTTTTGCGCTTTCTTTATTTCCTTTTCCCTGTACAGGGATTCATCTGCCTTTTTTATCATTTCCTCTAAATCTGCTACACTTTTATTATAGGCTATTCCTGAGCTAAACTTTATATTCAAGTTTTCATTTAATGCCCTTCTGTCAATATCCTTTCGGATTCTTTCTATTACCTTCTCAGTCACGTGCGGACTTTGATTAGACAGCAAAATTATAAATTCGTCTCCCCCGTAGCGTATTCCAACATCCCGTCCCTCTCTTATATTACTTTTTATAGCTTGTCCAACTATTTCTATAACTCTATCTCCGGTTAAATGGCCAAATGCATCATTTATAGCTTTTAAATTATCAATATCAATAATTATTAAGGAAAAATTATGTGTTGTGGGATAAAGGTCAATATCTGTTTTGATCTGCTCCCAAAAATTCCTATTGTATAAGCCTGTGCTGGTATCCATTAATATTTCCTTGCAGTTTTTGCATTTGGGGTGTCTGGGGATAGCAATAACCAGATAATAGTCCTGACTGAAAATATGGACCTTATCAATAGTTACACAATAATCCTCCAGGTAATATTCAATTGGTAACTCATTTCTTAACTGGTCTAAAACACCAAGCTTATTAAGGTATTAATGCGCTTCCTTATTTTGGATGTTTGCAAATTGAATATCACATCTTTCGTCCATTAGAATACGGATTATATCGATAGTTTCATCGCTCTGGTTATTCATTTCAGTTTTAACCCCCATAATTAAATTTTGTTTTTTTCTGGACATAAAGCATTATAAGGGATAGGATTTTGCAGGACTGACTTATGATGGTGGAGTAGACACTATGATTAGGTATTAGTAGCTAACTATTCTAATTATTTTTACCACTTATTTTATGTATATAAACAAAAAATTACACTTTTCTTATATATGTTTGTATATAAGAAAAGTGTACCTGTAAAATGATCTAGAATAAAAAGTTAGCCAGTATATTTAAAATAATCCTGAAATCTTTCCTGTGGAATCTACATCAATATTTTCTGCTGCAGGAATTTTGGGTAAGCCTGGCATGGTCATGATATCACCTGTCAGCGCAACAATAAACCCTGCTCCAGCGGACACCTTTACATTTCTTACTGAAACCTTAAATCCTTTTGGCCAGCCCAGCTTCTTGGGGTCGTCAGACAGGGAGTATTGGGTTTTGGCCATACAGACTGGTAGATTCCCAAAGCCATATTTTTTAAGCCTGGATATCTCCCTTGAAGCAGCTGGTGTAAACTCTACCCCGTCTCCACCGTATACCTCCCTGACAATTGCCTCAATTTTCTTTTCTATAGGGTCATCTTCACTATAAATAAATTTAAAATTGTTTTGACCTTTATCAATTAACCTTACTACTTCTTTAGCAAGCTGGATACCACCTTCGCCGCCCTTTGCCCATACCTCAGAAAGTGCAACATTAACGCCATATTCCCTGCACTTATCTTCAATAAGCTTAAGTTCAGCCTCTGTATCAGTAGGGAACCTGTTAATTGCCACCACAGCTGGCAAACCAAATTTCTGGGTTACATTTTCTATATGCTTAAGTAAATTGGGTATACCCTTTTCCAATGCCTCCAGGTTTTCAACTGATAATTCATTCTTCAAGGCTCCGCCATGATGTTTTAAAGCCCTTACTGTAGCAACTATTACTACTGCAGAGGGTGTTAACCCGGCTTTTCTACATTTTATATCAAAGAACTTTTCAGCCCCTAAATCAGCACCAAAGCCTGCTTCCGTTACCACATAATCAGCCAGCTTAAGAGCCATTTTTGTTGCCATTATACTATTGCAGCCATGAGCAATATTGGCAAAAGGACCGCCATGAACAAAGGTAGGGGTATGTTCCAGGGTTTGTACCAGATTGGGTTTGAGAGCATCCTTTAGCAGAGCTGCCATAGCTCCTTCAGCCTTTAGCTGCCCAGCTGTTACAGGCTGATCATCCCTTGTATATCCCACTACAATATTCCTTAGTTTTTCTTTCAAATCATCAATATCGTTTGCCAGACATAAAATAGCCATAATTTCTGAGGCAACGGTAATGTCATAACCGTCTTCTCTTGGGACACCATTTACCCGTCCATTAAGTCCATTGACAATAAACCTAAGCTGCCTGTCGTTCATGTCCACACATCTTTTCCAGGTAATCTTTCTTGTATCTATATTTAATTCATTGCCCTGATATATATGATTATCAAGCATTGCCGCAAGAAGGTTGTTGGCAGCACCAATAGCATGCATATCCCCAGTAAAATGCAGGTTAATATCTTCCATGGGCACTACCTGTGCATACCCACCCCCGGTAGCACCCCCCTTAATACCAAATACCGGCCCTAATGAAGGTTCACGAAGTGCTATAACAGTTTTCTTTCCAATTTTGCTTAGAGCATCTCCCAGACCAACCGATGTAGTGGTCTTTCCTTCTCCGGCAGGAGTAGGAGTAATGGCAGTAACTAGGATAAGTTTTCCGTCCTCTTTGTCCTTAAGTTGATTTAAAATATTATAGTCCACCTTAGCCTTATATTTTCCATACATCTCAAGAAAATCATCACTGATGTCTAGCATTGCAGCTATTTCCTCAATCGGTTTCATTTCAACGCTTTGTGCAATTTCAATATCACTTTTGTACCCCATATTTTATCCTCCCACTATAATTTAGTCTTTATGTTTTATATTACCTCTATTTTGCATATAACACAACCAGTATACAAGTCCTACAAGTAAAGTACCCCCAAGGATATTTCCCAAGGTGACAGGTAGAAGATTTTTAAAAAGAAATGCTCCCCAGTTTAAACCATCTATTTTTTCAGCTGACACTCCCAATGAAAGTGCTGCCTTTGCCCATACCGGATTGGACTTAGCAAGTATTCCAGCGGGTATATAATACATATTGGCTATACTGTGCTCAAAACCTGAGGTGACAAAGAGCCATATTGGAAAGAAAATAGCCAAAATTTTACCTGCTATATCCCTAGCTGCCAATGCCAGCCATACTGCCATACAGACCAACCAGTTGGCCAGAACACCCATAAAGAAAGCATTTTTAAAAGTTAAATCTGTTTTATATACAGCTGTCTTAATGGTAAATCCCCCTAGGCTGCCGTCAGAGAAGTTTAACTGTCCTGAACCCAGTATCAAAAATACGATAAGAAGAGAGCCAATAAAGTTTCCCAGATAAACCAAAACCCAATTCCTAAATAGATCCCGCCATCTTGTCCTTCCCTCCAAGCATGATACTATAATAAGGGTGTTCCCAGTAAACAACTCCCCTCCACCGATAACGACCATTATCAAACCCGCTGCAAACAAGGCACCTGCCAAAGTTTTAGCAAGGCCTAGGGATTCAATAGTGTGAATAGTAACGTTGGAACCCTGAGATGCAAATGCTATAAAGGCACCTGCTAAAATTCCCAGTAAAACAAGGGAAGAAGATGATGAAGTGGCCTTATAATAGCCAATATCTATGATCTCTTTGACAATCTCCGGCGGAGTAGAAAAGCCTTTTCCCATTTACTCACCTTCCTGCTAAGAACTACAAATAACCAATCAGCACAATGCTATAATTATGATATTAAATACTTTAGTCTTTTATAAATCTATACAAATTAGTATTCATCGGGCATTTGGGAAAGCTGAGCCATATTAAAGACAGGCCCGTCGATACAAACATATCTATGACCGATATTACACTTACCACATTTACCTACACCACATGTCATCCTCATCTCAAGAGTAGTAAAAATCCTGTTTTCTGGAAAGCCCAGCTCTACAAGCTTAGCTGACACAAACTTTATCATAATAGGAGGACCGCAAAGAACAGCATATGTATTATTTACATCAAACTCCATCTCCGAAACTATTATGTGTGGATATCCTACCCTGCCCTTCCAGCCTTCCTCTGGATTATCTATAGTCAGTATTATATCTGTATTTTTTACTTCTTTCCATTGATCAAAATCCCGGGTATAAATAAAATCTCTACTACTTCTGGCCGCCAGCAGCATCTGAATACTGCCGTATTTGTCTCTATTGCTTTCATCCAGCATATAAAGTATAAGTGGTCTTAAGGGGGCAAGTCCCAAACCACCAGCAATCAGCAGGATATTGCTGCCTTCCATTTCTTCCATAGGAAAGCTGTTGCCAAAGGGGCCCCTTATCCATACCGTAGCGCCTGCCCATAAATTATGAACAGCCTCGGTAACCAGCCCTGTCTTTTTAATGCTCAGTTCAAAAAAGTTCCTTTCTAAAGGGGACGATGCAAAACCAAAGGGGGCCTCACCTACTCCTGGTATGGACAGTTCCACAAACTGGCCTGGCAAAAAGTCCATTTTCTCATCATCCACAAGCTTAATCTTGAAGGTTTTTATATCAACATCAGATGAAGTCTCCTGAATAACCTCTATAATCTCAGCCTTAACAGGTACATATGAATTATTCATCCAATACCTCCATTATCTCTGAAACTACGGTTTTTATATTCATTCCAGCAGGGCAGCTTCTAATACATCTGCCGCAGCCGGTACAGGCCGTATATCCCTGGTTTTGTTTTATATATACATATTTGTGCATCACCCTCTGGCGAAATCTTTCTTTCTTGGTTGACCTTGGATTATGGCCTGACGCATGCAGGGTGAATTTAGGATACATACAGCTGTCCCAAACCCTGTATCTAACTGATAGATCCTTTTCTTTCACATCCTTGAACGCAAAACAGTGGCAGGTAGGACATAGATAAGTACATATACCGCATCCCAAACATCTTTCAGCTATCCTGTCCCAGTCTACCTGGTTGAATACCACATTTTCCTCTGCATCTATCTCAAGGAGGCGGGGTGTTTCATCAGTTGGCCTGCTACTTTGTGCCATATTTTCCGGGTAGGAAACCTCTTCAAACTTAAATTTTTTCAAATCTAAGCCATTGAATAAAGACCTGCCTTTATCAGTAATGATTTCCACCTTATAATGATCTCCCATATCCCTTAAAAACACATCACAGGTGGATGAATATTTCCTGTTTATTCCCCTTTGGGCACAAAAACAGCCCGGCTTCTCTGATGAACAGCCCATACCAATAAAAATGGTCTTTTCCATTCTGGTAACAAACCATGCATCATGAAACTTACCCTGGGCTAAAACGGCTTTCAATACTTTCAGGGCTTCCAGATCACAGGGTTTTACACCAAAGACTATGGTTTTCTCCGACTGATCTTCAACGGTGACCCCTCCTGTAGTATCAAAACACATCATTCTCTCCAGCTGGGGAAAAAGAAATTCCTTGGGTGACTTATATGGAAGCTCATGGCTTATAACCATCTCATCCATGTTCTTTATTTCTTTAAATACCAGTTTCCCGTCTTCCCAGGCAGGAGCTACCAGCTTATATCCCTCTCCTAAAGATTCCAGCAGCTCCTTGATTCTTTTTTTACTAATGGCTTCAAGACTCATTTTGGTCACCCCCAAGAAACCCTATTTCCCTGTCTCCTAAGCTAAATGTAGCCATAGCTGGTGTCTCATTCATATCCATGCCTGCCCTATAACCATATTGTTCATGGCATAAATCCGTTAGCTCCTGGATTAAATATCGAATCTTAACACCTGACGGGCATACCCTCTCGCAGGCGCCGCATTCCACACACCTTCCGGCCAGATGCATTGCCCGCCCTAAATGGAACATCATCTTTGTTGATATATCCAGGTCTTGAGGCAGCCAGTTGGGTACATCTCTTTCAATAAAACAGGTTTTACAATAGCATCCATAACAGGCCTGCCTGCATGAAAAGCATAGAATGCATTTTTGCATTTCATCCTGAAATCTCTTTAACCTATCCTCCAGCTCCCATTCCATAGAACTTTCCACAAAGCTGGTCTTGCTATTTTCCCGGTTACTTGACAATTCCGATACTTCAAAAGTCTGTATCTTGTCAGCCTCAATTAATATATCAAAAATGGGAGGGGTTCTGACAGTGCATTCCTGGCATCCTGGTGCAGGTGTGCCATCACTTAACTTCATTCCAGGGCATTCCATACCAATGATATATACATGATTTCTATCAATCTGGTTTTCAATCTGATACATTACCAGGGCTCTGGCATCACAGGGCTTAGCTATTATGGCCACTTTTTCTTTCCTTTCAATTACATATTTGGCTAGATTAGGAGTGCAGGTATCATCCCATTTCAAATCCTTGACATCTAAAGGTTTTCTGATAAAGGAAGGAATAGCACAGCCACCTAATTGATCCGAGCTAAAGCCTATTACCACATCCACTTCGCCCTCTGTCAGCAACCTTGTGCAAACCTCAATCATTTGATTTTCCTGCTTTTTAAAGCTCATCTCTATCACCTGCTATTCTATTTGGACCCAGCTTTTTCACCCTGCTAACAACTTCATCAACAACTTGGGCAAAGCGATTGCCCTCGGATGCGGAAACCCATGTAAAATGTACCCTGTCAGGCTCAATTCCGGCAGTGGCCAGAAGCCTCTTTAGCATAACGAACCTTCTTCTGGCATACATGTTTCCCGCAAGATAGTGGCAATCACCAGGATGGCATCCCGATACCATAACAGCATCAGCACCACTGGTCAGAGCTTTTATAATAAATAGGGGGTTAACCCTTCCTGAGCAGGGAAGCCGAATAATTCTAATGTTTGGCGGGTACTGAAGTCTACTGGTACCCGCCAAGTCAGCCCCGGCATAGCTACACCAGTTACACAGAAAAGCTATTATTTTAGGTTCCCATTTATCTAAACTGCTTTTATTGTCCATTATAACTTGTTGTTGAGCCATATTAACCTCCATTCTAGAGACTGGAAATAAGCATATCTATTTCACTCAGCACCTGTCTGTCGGCAAAACCATTTACATCTATGGCACCGCATCTGCAGGCGGCTGAGCAGGTACCACAACCCTTGCACAAGACAGGGTTAACCACCGCATGCCTTACAATCCCGTCTCTAATTTGAAATTCTTCAACGGCAATGGCCTTATAGGGGCATACCCTTTCACAGGTACCACAAGCTGTACAGTCATTTTCTGATACTCTGGCTACGGTTCCTTCGGTCTCCAGCCTATCCTTTGATATAATGGTAGCCCCTCGGGCTGCAGCCGCCTTGGCCTGGCTAATACTCTCCTTCATATTCTTTGGACCATGGGCAAGACCGCACAGAAATACACCTTCTGTAGCAAAATCAACAGGATTTAGCTTTGCATGGGCCTCCAGAAAAAAGCCTTCCTGATTTAGGGGCACCTTAAGTAGTTGACCTAGTCTTTTATTATCATCAGTCTGGCATTCCATACCGGCACTTAGAACAAGTAAATCAGATTCAATGGCTATAGTACTGTCTATAATTGGATCGTATACTTTTATATAAACTTTTTCATCCCTTAATACAAGCTCTGGTTTTCTTTCAGGTTCATAATGGATAAATTGAACACCGGCCTGCCTGGCTCTGCGGTAGTTTGTTTCATTTAAACCATATGAACGAATGTCTCTGTACACAATTGTTACATTTATATCTTCATTCATTTGCTTAAGTATCATGGCATTCTTTATAGCCTGATTGCAGCATACCCTACTGCAGTATGGCCGCTCTTTATCCCTAGAACCTACGCACTGTATCATAACAACATTTTTTATATTGTTTACATCAAGCTCTCCAGCCAGTATCCGGCCTTCCAGATCCATTTGAGTGATAATACTATTGTGCTTACCATATAAGTACTCCCTTGGCTTTGCCTCCCTGGCACCTGTAGCAACAATCACTACACCATGTTTAATGGTCCTCATCTGGTCTCTAACCTTTAACTTTGTGGTAAAGTTACCCACATAACCGTTAATTTCCTCAATCTCAGTATCTAAAAGCACCTCAATAAGGGGGTTGTTCATTACATCATGGATATATTTGTGTATATAAGGGCTGTAATATCTCCCAGTTGGGGACAGGGCCAGCTTTGCCGCATTTCCACCCAGCCTGTCAGACCTTTCTACTAGGTAGGTTTTATATCCCATACCCGCCATTTCAAGTGCTGCCGTAATTCCAGCCATACCTCCTCCCACTACCAAGGCCTCTTTTGTCACATCTATCTGCTGTCTGGTCAGAGGCTTAGCAAAGGTGATTCTTGCCACTGCCATCCTTACCAGATCCTTAGCCTTCTCGGTAGCCTCTTCATATTTCTCCATATGAACCCATGAGCATTGATCCCTTATGTTGGCCATGGTTACCAGATAGGGATTTAAACCAGCCCTGGCAAGTACCTCCTGGAAAAGAGGTTCATGAGTTCTAGGAGTACAGGATGCTATAACAACCCTATTTAATTTATTTCTTTTTATTGTCTCAGCAATGGTTTTTTGGGTGTCTACGGAACAAGCATACAGATAGTCCCTGGAATACTCCACAAGGGGTAATGTTTTTGCATATCTTGCAACTTCCTTGACATCTAAAAATCCTCCAATATTAGATCCGCAATGGCATACAAATACCCCTATGCGAACAGGTTCACGAGAAACATCCCGGATGAAGTTTTCCTCCTGCTCTTTAAAATACCTGGAGTAATGGCTGCTATCCACGTAAGTTTTGCCAGCCAGCTTTGACGCTTCCGATGCTGCTGCACTGGCTTCCACTACGGTTTCGGGAATATCCTTGGGTCCTGCAGCGGCACCACAAGCAAATATTCCGGGCCTTGATGTCTTTGGCGGCTCTATTTCATTTGTCCAGCTAAAACCATGGTGGTCGGTCTTTATACCAGAGTTTTCTAAAAGCTCCTGTAGTTCTTTATTTGGCTTAAGCCCTACCGACAGCACCACCATATCATATTCACCAGTGGACATATTGCCTGCTTCATCACAGTACTTTATAACCAGGTTTTCACTTGCTTTATCTTCGGAAATATCTGCAATCCTACTCTTTATAAACCCGATACCATACTTGTCTTTTGCAGAATCTACATATTTATCAAAATCCTTGCCATACGCACGCATATCCATGTAGAATATATCAACAATCTCTACATTGGGCAGATGTTCCTTTGTGATAATTGCCTCCTTGACTGCATACATACAGCATACAGCCGAGCAGTAGCCTGCATCACATTTTTCATCCCTTGAACCCACACACTGGATAAATGCAATTTTTGATGGAATCCTTCCATCAGAAGGCCTTTTAACCTGGCCCTTATAAGGTCCTGACGCTGAAAGGATTCGCTCATACTCCAGACTAGTAACAATATTGGGTGAGGTACCATACCCAAACTCACCAGGTATATTATCAACAGGATCATATCCGGCAGCCAGTATAACGCTGCTTACCTCAATCTCTAATATCTCGTCCTGCTGTTCATGACGGATAGCTTTTGGAGGACAAACCTTCTCACAGGCTCTACATTCAGCACATACAGAACAGTTCATACATCTTAAGGCTTCCTCCCTGGCTTCCTCTGCAGTCTGTATGCCAAGATTAACTTCATAAAATCCCCTTATCCTCTCCTCCCTGTTTAATACAGGTGCTGTTACAGGATCTAAAGGCTTGCCAGCTTTAAAGTCAGCCTTTTCAATAGGTGTTTCTTCTAAAAGGAAAGGTTCTACGGGAATATTTGTGCCCTGAAGAAAATTATGAATGCTTTTTGCCACTCTGTTTCCTTCTGCTATGGCCTCTATTACAGTCTTTGAACTTGATGCAGGATAGCTCTGGACAAAGACATCGGGATTATGAATATTTGATATCAAGGTGTCAGGAGCAGTAAATCCAGCGGCAGTAATAAGGGTATCTCCCTCAACAATCAATTCCGAACCATCTGATTTTCTTATACATTTAACCTGTATGGCACCATTTTCCCCTTGTATAGATAGGGCATCAGTAAAAAATTCAAATTTGACACCTTCTTCTATAGCCTGTTGAATCTCTTCCGGTTTTGCTGCAATATCCGACTCATTGCCTTCGTAAATAAGTGTAACATCACTGCCTAAGCGCAGTGCAGCTCGGGCTGAATCAACGGCGCCATATTCTCCACCAACAACTACTACCTTTTGTCCTATTCCCTTATGTTTACCCAGATTTAAATCCCGAAGAAAGTCTATGGCTGTAATTACTCCTGAAACATCATCTTCACCTGCAATTCCAAGCTTTTTGGCCCTGTTTGCCCCAACAGCCAGGAAAAAGGCCTTATATCCCTGTTCCCTTAAATCATCCAGGGTTAATTCACTTCCTATGGGTGTATTTAGGCGTATTTCAACCCCCATATCCTTGATTATTTGAATTTCCCTGTCTACTACTTCCTTATCCAAACGGAAGTTAGGGATACCTACACGAAGCATTCCCCCCGGAACAGATAGAGCTTCAAATACTGTTACCTTATAGCCCAGTATTGCTAGTTGATAGGCACAATTTAGCCCCGTCGGCCCTGAACCCACAACTGCTACTTTCTCTTCTCTGGGTTTTGCTTTAAATTTAACCTTAGGGCTTTTGCCCTCTTTTACTTCATTATCCGCAAGAAAACGTTTAATAGATGCAAGAGCAACAGGAGAATCTACATGCTGCCTGTAGCATCTGGACTCACATGGTGCTGAACACACTCTGCCCAGTACTCCTGCAAAAGGTGTGGTCCTTCTAATAAGTTCTAAGGCATCATCAAACCTACCCTGCCCAGCCAGTGCCACATATCCATTGGCATCCATGTGTGCGGGACAGCCGTATTTGCAGGGCGATGTACCCTTTTTTTCAATGGCCACTATATTAGGGACTGCCTGGGCATAGGGCTTAAATACTGCACGCCTGTCACCCAATCCCATGTCAAACTCATTTTTAACTGTCACGGGACACCTTCTGGTACATGCACTACAGCCTATACACAGGTCTTCATCAATAAACCGTGCCTTCTTTTTGATTACTGCAGTAAAGTTTGGTGCCTCTCCTTTAATTTCTAACAATTCACTCCAGGTAAAGGTTTTAACAAGGGGATGGTTATAACAGGAAGTAACTTTTGGAGCTAAAATACAGGCTGAACAGTCATTGGTAGGAAATGTCTTATCCAGCTGTGCCATCCTTCCCCCAATGCTGGGACTTTTCTCAACCAAAAATACGGGAATATTCATCTCTGCCAGATCCAGGGAAGCTTGAATACCTGCAATACCTCCCCCCAGAACAAGTACAGGTTTTTTCATAATATTTTAGCATCCTTCCAAATAGTATTTGTATGGATTCTTAAATTTTATGGATTTTTTAAATGGTTATATTTAACGGATCTACTTTTCAACAAGCTCACATATCTTTTGTATTCTCTGCCTTCTTAGATCATCATCCAATTGGTTAACTTTTTGGACCAACTCTTGATTTACATATCCCTCTTCTACAGCCATTTGCCTAACCACCCTCACTATATCAGCGAAACGAACATCCTGAGGGCAGTGAGCAACACAGATATGACACTGGGTACACTGCCAAATCTCCGGCGACGATAGAACGTCCTCCTTCATACCCAATAAAATCATCCTCATAAATCGCCTAGGGTTATACTCCTTTCGCATACTACTAACAGGACATCCGGCTGTGCAGCTGCCACACAAATAACAGTTGGTTACCTTCTCTCCGCCTGGCCTTGAGGCAACCTGATCTTTAAATTTTGGATCAAGGCTCTTGTAGTCAAGCATTGTCCGCACCCTCCTTTGTACTATCATCAACCTGAGTTATATCAGGTCTAGGCAGTAATCCGGCTCTTTCAATAAGGGTGGGAACAATACTTTCCCAACCAACTGCCATAATATGAATTCCCCTTACTCCTTGAATTTTTCTAATACTCTCTATTAGTTCCAGAGCAATTGAAATTCCTTCCTCTTCCTGGTCTGAAGCCTTTTTCATCCTGTCAATTAAATACCCTGGAACATCTATACCGGCTACCATGCTTGTCATCTCTAGAGATCTGGCGGACTTGTTTACCAGTATACCGGCCAGTATATAAGCTTTTTCATGAATTCCTGCCTTTCTTAACTCTTCCATCCACCGATCAAACTTGTCCATATCATATATGGCCTGGGTTTGCAGAAACTGGGCTCCTGCCTCTACCTTTTTATGAAGGCGGATCATTTGAAGCTCTGGTGGATCGGCAAAGGGATGGGCAGTGGCTCCAAGGAAGAATTTGGCAGGAGTCTTGGTGGTTTTCCCGCTTATGAACACGCCTTCTTCCTTCATTCTATTAAGAGCCTGGATCAGCTGTATGGAATCAATATCAAATACATTCTTGGCCTGGGGATGATTGCCAAAGGATTGATGATCCCCCGACAGACACAGTAGATTCTTTAAACCAAGGGCATAAGCCCCTAGAAGGTCGCTCTGAATGGCTATCCTATTTCTGTCGCGACAGGTCATTTGAACAACGGGTTCAACGCCTTCCTGTAATGATAAATATGAAGCTGCTATACTGGACATCCTTACCATGGCTGTCTGATTATCTGTAACATTGGCAGCATCAACAAAACCCTTTAAAGCACGGGCTTTTTTTCTTACAAATTCCCCATTGGCGCTCATGGGCGGCCCTATCTCGGCACTAACCGCAAAATGTCCGGCTTCAAGAACTCTCTGCAAATGACTTTTATTATCCATCATAGCATCATATCCTTCTTTTCCACTTTTCTTGGTCCCCCGTCGCGACTGCTTCTCCAGTCTCTAACCTCAGTTATTTCATAAAGCTTATCCAGCCTTCCCAAGGTCTTGAGCCTGTCATAAATCAACTGCCACCCACAATCAATATCAGGGCTGATCTCACACTTTCCTCCAGCCGAACCTCCGCAGGGACCGTTGAAGTTGCTCTTTGAACATCTGGTAACAGGACATATGCCCCCTGTTTTTTCAAGAATACAGTCGCCGCATCCTTGGCACATCTCTGTCCATACACCAACATCACGTGTCACACCCATAAACTGAGTGTTTAAACCTGGAAGTACTGGCTTATGAGAAAACCGCTCCGCAATAAATTGAACACCGGCACCACAGGCCATGGACAGTATAACCTGGGCATTGTTAACATCATCTGCAATATCATCGAAAAATTCCATATCACACTGCCTTTTAAGGGTTACTACCTTTATATTTACTGGTCTGTTATTCTCCTTATTTTTAACTTCCAGCAGTGCGGCCAGCTCCATGGCCTCCTTTTCACCGCCTGCCATACATACGGTAACACAGGTCCCACATGCCGCTATCAAAATATTTTTGTATCCCTCTAGGGATGAGATAATTTCTTCTATAGGTTTTTGCTGAGCTACTATCAAAATAATGCCCCCCTAACATCCAGCTTGTATCTTACAATATCTCACTTATGGTGTCGGCCATTACCCTGGGCATGGCATGGGACACCTTAATATACTGTACCCGGTTTTCATCCAGCCCCGCTGCCTTTAACAGCTCACAGACCCTTACCACCTGTTTGTACGCTCTTTTGTTGCCATCAAAATGCTTACAAGCATCATCTACACATACTGCCACAAGTACCTTTTCATATTGCTTTAGCAAAGAAATGATCTTCGCAGCCTTTACCTCTCCACCGCATGATACCGCAGAAACGTCCATTTGCTCAAAACTTCTACTGTATATATCCTTTATCTTGTCAAGTGCAATCTTTGCCGACTTTTCACAGCACAATATCTTTAATGTTTTTGAATCTGATGTTTTTGAAAGGGAATCTACTTGTTCTAGTTTTTCATCTAAGTTACCTGTAATAGTTATGGCACCTGCAGGACATAGGGAAACACAAATACCGCATAAATTGCAGGCCTTATTAAGGTTTTTCATTACCGGTTCTTCTTTATCAAAATCCGGTGTCATGGCAGCATGAGGACAGATACGCCAACAGGTATAACAAAAAGCGCACTTGCTGGCATCCACCTCTACATACCTATGACTTGCCGGTTCCTTCATCTCTTTCTTTATTGCTGAAATGGTATAAGCTATTTGGGACAGGGCATCGTCTCTAAGGGGTATTCCGCAAATATTATTTATAACATATATTCCTTTTATATTGGTGGATGTAGGATAAATCCAGGTATTATCACCACCAATAAAGCCTGTATCATCCCGCCTTAGTCTCATAAGTTCGGCAATTTTATCAATTTTCGACCCCGGAACAATGCTATCCCCCATTATAAGTGCGCCGGTATCTATACTTATCATCCCATAGTCATCCCAAACCTTAACTGTACATATGCCATTATGGTCATTATAGTCAAAGGATAACTTTTTGTATTTTATAAAAGTAATACCGGAATTCCTGGCTTCCCTATACAATTTTTCTAGTTTCTCTCCTGCAGTCCTTAGAAATCTGGCCAGGAAAAAGACCCTTTTTTTCTTTGCTGCCAGAGCCAGCCCTTTTTCAAGAGCAATAGAAGTCATTACTGCCGCGGATTCTGCCGGATAATCTAAAACTATAACAACAGGTCTGCCATGATCTTTAATAAAATCACCAGTTTCCTTTTGGCTTATATCAAGCAAAGAATAAGGAGAACAAGCCAGTTTGGGGCTTAATTTAGGGCTTACCCATTCAGCCTGCTGGGTGAGTATAATATATCCGGCTTCAATTTTCTCCTCATTGGTTTTTATAAGGAACTTACCTTTCTGTCCTTCAAATCCTTTTATACTATCTATATCCTCAAATAAAACCGCTTCAAAACCTTTAGCCTTCAATTGATCTGTTAAAAAAGGATTGATCCGGCTTTTTCCTATAACTGCAACATTCATAAAATCCCTCCGCAAATCTCTCTAGCCACCTGCAAGGATTGGGCATATACCTCCTCAATCCTCCTGGGGCCAGCAACACACCCAGCTAAATATATACCGCTCTGCCTTGGGTTTTCAATATATTTCAAAAATCCGTTCTCGTTCAAACCCAGCCTGCAAACCTCTGCCAGATTTTCAAAGTCGCGGGAAGGATAGATACCTTCGGAGAGTACCAGTAGATCCATACTCTCTTCAACAAGGCTGTGATCTTCTGGATCTTCATATAAAATAAGATTGGGCCTTCCGGCCTTTATACTAACTGGCCTGCACCTTATAAACTCAAAATTGTCCCTGATCAGGTCATCAAAACAGTCCTGTCCCTCAACTTCCTGAAAATCCATATAGAAAAAAGTTATCTTAATATCAGGATAATACTCACGAAACACTTTGGCGGCCCTTATGGAATAACCGCAGCAGATCCTTGAGCAGTAGGCTGCCTTCTCTTGAATATCCCTGGAGCCAAAACACTGTATAAAGCCTACACTGGCTGGAGGGTTAGGGAAAAGATGGTACTTTCCTCTATTAGATAATAATCTTTCCAGCTCACTGCCAGTGATTATATATTTGCTTTCTTCAAATTCCAAACTACCGGAGGACAGGGTAGCAAATTCATCAAAACCTGTAGACACTACTATATGGTCAAGATTGGATATAGTATCAACATATCCATGGGTTTTGACAATAACAGTAAACCTTCCTTTTGTTCCCATAATATCCACCACTTGTGCCCCGGTAAGTATTTCTATATTTTCATGTCTTTCTACCTGATCCCACAAGTCTCCCACCAGACAGAGGCCACACCTGTTGCAGCGGTCTGTAGCCTTGCAACCGTAACTTCTTACTTTTCCACCTATGGTCACTGATTTTTCTACAATAATTACATTTCTATCATTTTGTGCCAGCTCCAATGCTGCCGTACATCCGGCCAAACCGCCCCCTATTACCAGTACAGAAGCCATTATTTCACCACCATCACCCTATTTGCAAAGCCAAGTTAACTCTCCAGCTTTCCTTCTCTGTAAGCAGTTAAATAATTCATACAGAAATCGTCTTTACCTCGTAATAGTTCAGCAGCATATATAAATGACATAAGCTTTTTGTCCATTGGATCAAGTATGGCACTGTCTAGTCCTGCTCCTATTGCCATAACCAAAAAGGCCTGATTTATAAGCTTTCTAGCTGGAATACCAAAGGATATGTTGCTTAATCCGCAGGTTGTGTGAATACCTGGGAATTCATTCATTATCTTTTCAATAGTTTGCAAGGCAACCAGCCCGTAGTGAGATCCTGTACCTACAGGACGCACCAAGGGATCTATGTATATATCTTCCAGTTTTACGCCTTCCTTTGTCATGGATTCAATAAGTTTTTCTGCTATTCTCAATCTGTCATCCGCCGTTTCAGGCATACCTGAATCATCCATGCACAAGGCTATAATAGAAGTGTTGTATTCTAATACATATGGGAAAATAGAATTGTACCTTTCCTTTTCTGCTGTAATGGAATTGATGATGGGTTTGCCGTTTCTATTTGCCTTAAGTGCCCGCTCCAAAGCTTCTGGATTCGGCGTGTCGATGCACAAGGGAACATCCACTACTTCCTGCACTGTATTTACCAGCCATTCAAGAAGTTCAGGCTCTTGAAAAGGGAAAGTACCGCAGTTTACATCAATATAATGAGCGCCAGACTCTACCTGCTTTATTGCTAAATCCTGAATTACAGCTGTGTCCTTGTTTTCCACCGCCGGTCTAATAGCCTTACGGCTGGTATTGATTTTTTCACCAATAATTATCAAAACTTTCTCCCCCTTTGAAAACAATTTCTTGCTGATTATATTCATTTTAGTCTGACAATATATCCAGTGTTATACAGATTATATCATCATAATTTTAGAAAAACTTGCACTTTTTCAATATGTCTGGTAATTTATTATTCAGTCTACATACATCCAATTAAAAGCAATAGAAAGCTCATTATAAGTTCAATGATTGATAAGCCAAAAAAATACAGCAATAACTATATTATTGCTGTATTCTCTAAAAGCAGAAATAATTCCAATGGCGCACGCCATAAACCAGGTTGATATAAATATTGTTCCGCTAATCTTTGGAGGCAGCTTAAGGCAAAAAAATGAATGAAGTTAGTCCCATAAGCTATTTCTCCTGATCCTGATAATATTCCTTATCACTTCTATATTCTAGAATATCTCCAGGCTGACAGTCTAAAGCATTACAAATAGCATCCAAGGTTGACAGTCGAATGGCTTTTGCCTTCCCATTTTTCAATATAGAAATATTAGACATGGTTATTCCAACCTTCTCGGAAAGTTCCGTGACACTCATCTTTCTCTTAGCCAGCATCACATCAAGATTGATTATAATTGCCATATTATTCACCTCACACAGTTAAATCATTTTCTTCTTTTATGGCTATGGCATTACGTAACAGTTTCTGCAGTAAAGCAGCAAAGACTGCAATTATTACGGAAGCAAACAGGGGCACCATGGCTAATATCATTAGACCCGGAGCATCCTCTTTTTGAGCTAAGAGATAAAAAAATGGCATTATAACGGCATACGTGATACTTATTATAATTGCACAATACTTGATATTGGTTAAAGCACTTACAGATAAATTAGAGAAAGCAATGTTTTTGTCAATATACCCCAAAAGTCTAAGAGCATTATACAGTGCTATATAAAAGGGTATCACTGATATATAGATGCCTATTACAATGGGATATAGTATATGAGCATAACCTGGACTTACAGGATTTTTAACTAACCAAGGAATCCCAATTATGCACAATACTAGAACTGGAAATCCAACAGCAAAAATAACTGCTTTTAATAGGAAGGTTTCCCTTTTCACTAAAATCACCTCATTTAATTCTTATTGGCTTAATTTTATCATATGATTTATCGTTTCTCAATAAATTTTTACTACAACCCAATTAATATTTTGTTTAATAAGTCAAAACCCATTCTCCAAAGGATATACTTATTTATCCAAACCTGACTTTACAATCAATAGAAATTCCATCTACGTTTTTTCATAAAACTGCTGGATTCTATTAAATATAATTAATATAAAAAAAGAATGACAGCAATTAGCTCTATAATTATAGCTATTGCTGCCATACTAATCACTTTACTTCACCATGGGTACAAACCTCACATAATGGGTATCCTTCTCAATAAAGCTATCTTCAGTTTTTGCTATTAGCTTAAGAACCTGAGTTTGATGTTGTGGACCTACTGGTACCACCATCCGCCCATCTTTTTTTAACTGCTCTACCAATTTAGAAGGAATATGGGGCGGAGCCGCTGTTACTATGATTCTGTCAAAAGGAGCGTACTCCTCCCATCCATCATATCCACTTCCCAGCCTGAATAGGACATTTTTGATTCCTAGTTTCTTTAATGTTTTCTTTGCTTTTTCATAAAGCCCCTCAATTATTTCAATAGTATATACTTCTTTGGCCAGCTTTGCCAACAATGCTGTCTGATAACCGGAACCAGTGCCAATCTCCAGTACCTTTTCTTCTCCTGTCAATTCAAGAAGCTGAGTCATATAGGCTACTAGTGATGGCTGTGATATGGT
>JAAYGY010000054.1 GCA_012735575.1 Clostridiales bacterium | reverse complement strand
TAAAGAATGTTTAAGCGAAGATAGAATATGCCGTATTGCTATAGATGAAAATGACTATGTTGTTGGTTGGGTTGGCGGGATAAGCCAGTATGGTGGAAATGCGTGGGAGTTACATCCCATAGTAGTTGATATTAAACATAGGGGAAAAGGAATAGGAAGGCAGCTGGTTAGGGACCTGGAAGAGCAGGTAAGAAATAGAGGGGGCATTACTATTTATGCTGGAAGCGATGATGAGAATAATATGACTTCATTATCCAATGTAGATTTGTATGATAATTTACTGGATAGAATTAGAGATATTAAGAATTTTAAGGGACATCCATATGAGTTCTATCTGAAATTAGGATTTAAAATCATCGGTGTTATACCTGATGCCAATGGCTTAGGAAAGCCGGATATTTTTCTTGGTAAAAGGGTTGTTGATTGGATCCAATAGAGGAGGATATAATATGGAGATAAGATTTGAAGATATACCTCAATACCATGAATGGAGAAAGATTGAGAAAATCCATTATGGTTGGTCATCAGATGAAAAGTTTTATATTGAAAACAGATATGGAGAAAAATTATTATTACGTATCAGCTCCATAGATCAGCTACAGGCTAAAGAAAAGGAGTTTAGAATTATACAGAAGTTCAATTCTTTAGATTTTACCATGTCAGGTGCTATTGATTTTGGGGTATGTAACCATGGACAAAATGTATATATGTTGTTAACCTGGGTTCAAGGAGATCCCTTAGAAGAGGTAATTTGCACATTTAATGATGATTTTCAATTTCGCCTAGGAGTTATGGCAGGAAAGATCCTCAAAGCCATGCATAATATCAAAGTAGATCAAGAAGATATTCCCAAGGAAACTAAGATTGCCAAAAAATTATATCAGTTAGAAAGATATGAAAAATCATCCTTCAGGATACCAGATGACGAATATATTATTGAATATATAAAAGATAATATACATAAGACTTGTCAAGGTCCCCCTGTATACTTACATGGTGATTTTCATCTGGGTAATCTTATTTATACTCCAGAGAAAGCAATAGGAGTTATAGATTTTAACCGCTGGGAATGTGGCGATAGATTTGAAGAATTCTACAAGGTACAGAGTTTTGATGTTGAAAAGAGCATTCCTTTTGCCATCGGACAAATAAAAGGATATTTTAATGGTTGTCCTACAGATGAGTTTTGGGAAATACAAAAAGTATATGTTGCCCATACCTCCCTTTATTCTATTGAATGGGCGGTTAAATACGGCCAGCAGGATATTGATGGTATGGTAAAAAGATGCTACAGCGCTATAGAGGATTATGATGGTTTTAAATTGCTTATTCCTAAATGGTACAGTGAGAATGAGCAAAGATATAATTAAATTAAAAGAGAGATAAATATTAGTAAAGTAAGAAGGGATGGGGTATGGGCATGATTAAGTCAAGTAAGCTACTGTTGGTTGTCATTCTAATTTTTATTGCTTTCTTTACTATTACACCTGTTTGTAGTGGAAATTCAGCGGAGCCACCTTCAATACTAATTATAGTTCCCAATGCACCAAGTGATTTAGAGATAAAAATCCAATCCGGTGATACATATTTATCGGCCAGAAGAACAGACAAAGCTATGGAAAGCTATTATACTTTTTATTCAAATGAATTGGAAAGTACCAAGGATTATGTCTTGCTAGTAAGTACACACGATAGTTCCTTTGAAATAGTATTGGAAAGGCCAGTAACAATGTATAACAATATATACACATTAAACTTCAGGCGACAAACACTAACACCGGGAAAATCCCTATCAAGATCAATTCTATTAGTGTCTCTTCGTGTAGCCTTGACCTTGATAACAGAAGCCATTGTTTTTTGGCTATTTGGATACAGGACGAAAAGATCATGGCTGGCTTTCCTTAATATAAATCTACTTTCTCAGGGAACATTAAATATAATACTTAATGGAACATCTCCATTAGCAAGCTATGTAATCTTTGGATTAATTTTTGGAGAAATATTTGTATTTATATTTGAAAGTATAGTATTTCTAGCATTTGTCAAAGAGCATAAGGCATGGAGAACATTTTTATATGTACTTATAGCAAATATTCTAAGTCTGGTAGTGGGAGGATATATTATTACCGTTTTGCCAATATAACACTGTTTCCAGCTTGCCAATATAGTCAATAAGATGTTATAAATATAGAATAAGAAATCTGTTTGTGTTTAAACATGGAGGCTAAATATGAATAAGGAGAAATCATGCGGTGCTGTTGTATATAGAAAACTAGATACTGGAATAGAGTATTTGGTTATAAAAAGTAAAGCACATGGAGATTGGGGCTTTCCTAAAGGGCATATGGAAAAAGGAGAATCTGAACAGGAGACTGCAAAGCGGGAAGTATTGGAGGAAACAGGTTTAAGTGTTACTTTAATAGACGAATTTAGAACAACAGTAGAATATACTATGCCCAATGGAATACCAAAAGAGGTAGTGTATTTTATAGGGAAAGCATCAGCGGAGCATGCAGTTAAGATTCAGCAAGAGGAGATTAGAGAGTATAAATGGCTTAAATTTAATGAAATACTTCGATTAATAACTTTCGAAAACACCAGGGAAGTATTAAGAAGAGTTAACAATTTTTTAAACTCCTAGTATATACTAATATATAGCTATAGCATTAGGAAGATATGATAGAGTGAGGTATAATGGAATATAAGTATTGTGAAAATAAAAATTTTGAAGACCTGGCTTGTGGAAGGGTTATCTACTATAAGTCAGGTATGACCAATTTTCCTGTGAGGCTTGCCCAGGAGATATATGGACGTTGTTTAAGCTATTCACAGGAAAAGAATAATGTTTGTATTTATGACCCCTGTTGTGGTGGAGGTTATATATTGACAGTATTAGGTTTTCTTAATATGGCATCTATAAAAAAAATTATAGGTTCTGATATTAGTGACCAGGCAGTGGATTTAGCGTGGCATAACTTATCCTTATTAACAGAAGAAGGATTGAAGAAGAGGATTAAGCAGTTAGAAAATTACTATGCCCAGTTTGGCAAGCAATCCCATATAGAAGCAATTGACAGTGCAAAACGCCTTATGAATATAGTTAAGAAACATGATCAAAAACCAGCTGTGTCTGTTTTTCAGGGAGATATTCTCGCAGAAGAAACTTTAAGGAGCAGGGATTTCAAAGCTGATATAGTTATAACCGATGTTCCCTATGGAAATTTAGTGTCATGGAAGGGTGAAGAACAAGATCCTATAAATATTATGCTGGACAACCTTATGCCTATTCTAAAGTCTGATTCTGTTGTGGCTATTTGTTCAGACAAAAGACAAAAGATTAAAGCAAAAAATTTTAAACGACTAGACAAGCAAAACGTAGGTAAAAGAAAATTCGAGATATTGACTCCAATAGCTTAAGGTGATTACATGAATTTTAGAAAAGCAGTTATGACAGATCTAAATGATATAATGAACATAATCAGCCAGGCCCAGCAATATCTAAAAAAACAGGGGATTGATCAATGGCAAAATGGCTATCCCAATAGCCAAACTATAAAAAATGATATTGAGAATGAAAATTCATATGTCTTATTAAAAGATGGTATAACCGTTGGTACTGTAGCCATAATACCAGGCGTTGAAATAACTTATGAATCTATTTACAATGGTGACTGGAAGAGCAGTGGAGATTATGTTACCATACATAGGATAGCCATTGATCCTAAGTATAAAAGATTAGGCTTTGCTACTATGATCTTGGACAAGGCGGAAGAAATGTGCAAGAATATAGAAATTAATAGTATTAGAATAGATACACATGAAGATAATCTTCCCATGCAGAATTTATTGAAAAAGAACAACTATGAATATTGTGGTATAATCTACCTGGAAGACAGAAGTAAAAGATTAGCCTTTGAGAAAGTATTGCAGCCTGGTAGTTGAATATATAAGAAAAGATATTTAGTCTAATTGATAAATTAATTTATTATAAAAATATATCTATGGAGGGATAAAAATCAGAGCATTTATTTTTGATATGGACGGGGTAATAATTGATAGTGAACCCTTACATTTTGAGTCGGACAAGATGGTAATGAGGGAGTTTGGAGTGGAACTGACAGATGAAGAGTTAAACCGTTATGTTGGTGTAGCTAACCCTCAGATGTGGATAGAGCTTAAGGACAAGTATAGTATTGACCTATCAGTTGACGAACTAATAGAGATGCAGCATATGAATAAGTTAAAGCTGTTAGAGGATAACCAGCTAGAGACTATAAGAGGAATTGATGAATTAATTACAGATTTACAGAGAAAAGGCATAGCTGTTGCTCTGGCCTCTTCATCTAACATGGAATTTATTCAATTGGTTTTGAAGAAACTAGGGATTACTGAGTGTTTCCAGGTTATTGTAAGCGGAGATGATGTAGAGAAGGGAAAGCCGGAGCCGGATATATTCTTAAAGGCTGCTGAGCTATTAAAAGTTCGTCCACAGGACTGTATAGTCCTGGAAGATTCTGCCCATGGAGTAAATGCAGCAAAGAGGGCTGGTATGAAATGTATTGGATTTATTAATCCCAATTCTGGGAATCAGGATTTATCCAAAGCTGATAAAATTGTATCTACATTAGAAGGACTAGAGTATGACTGTCTTTATGAGGATAAGGAAAAATAATTAAGATTGTGAGGGATGAAAATGAAATCATATAGAAAAGAACTAGTTTATAATGTACCTTCCCGCAGAGCATTCATCAACATAACTGATGAAGTTCAGACCTGTGTAGATGAGAGTGAGATTAAGGAAGGGTTAGTACTAGTTAATGCTATGCATATAACAGCCAGCGTATTTATTAACGACGATGAATCAGGTTTACATCATGATTTTGAAAACTGGCTTGAAAAACTAGCACCTGAAAAACCTTATAGTCAGTACAAGCATAATGGCTTTGAGGACAATGCTGACGCCCATCTTAAGCGCCAGATTATGGGTAGAGAAGTGGTCGTGGCTATTACCCATGGACGTTTGGATCTTGGACCATGGGAGCAGGTTTTTTATGGTGAGTTTGATGGAAAACGTCCAAAGAGAGTGCTGGTTAAGATTATTGGTGAATAGAGGTAGCTAAATGATATTATCAGGAAAAGAAATTAAGAAAAGATTAGGAAAAGAAATAATTATAGAGCCCTTTAATGAAAGGCAACTAAACCCTAACAGCTATAATTTAAGACTTTACAATGAACTGCTAGTATATGAAAACCATCTTTTGGACATGAAAAAGGAAAACAAGGCTAAAAAGATAATAATTCCCAAGGATGGATTAATATTAGAGCCAGGAAAGCTATATCTGGGCAGGACCGTTGAATATACAAAAACAGATAAGCTTGTTCCCATGCTAGAAGGCAGATCATCTATCGGAAGGCTGGGGCTCTTTATCCATGTTACAGCTGGTTTTGGCGATGTGGGTTTTAGTGGATACTGGACATTAGAGATGTTCTGCATCCAACCAATTAAGATATATCCGGAAGTTGAGGTTTGCCAAATATATTATCATGTGATTCAAGGGGATTATGATAAATATAGCAGTGGTAAATATCAGAATAATACCGGAATACAGCCTAGTCTGTTGTTTAGGGATTTTGAAAAGAAAGAGAAATAATATTATAATGGCTATTGGTTCTTTACGTATCAATAGCCATTTTGATTAACTCAACCAAAAGAAAAATAAACCTTAATAAAATTTTTATATTTTATCAGATGATTTGTATGGGTATTAATGGTATTATAAATAATGGTACATATTTCACAGCACATAATGGATTTGATAGAAAAATTGCCTCAATATGGTTTAGGAGATGTCCAGTATATGCAATTAATAGATAAATGCCGAAGGGGTAAATAAAATAGGTAGGAGTTATACATGATGAATGTGAGTAGAGAAGATATATTAAAGGGTATAGAACAGATAGGGCTTGAAAGTAAAGTGGTTTGTATACACTCTTCTCTAAAATCTTTTGGATTTGTAAAGGGTGGTGCTCAAACAATAGTAAATGCTTTTTTAGACAGGGGCTATACTATTCTTGTACCTACTTTTTCTTATGACTACTCAATATCCCCGCCGGAAGATGACAGACCTTTGAGAAATGGATGTAACTATGAGGATTGGGATCAAAATTCTGCTGGTAGTAATAAAATATTTACTGTTGAAAGTCAGGATATTTCAAGAGAAAGTATGGGAGCTATACCTTATGAGATACTAAAGATGCCTAAAAGGGATAGGGGATATAATCCTCTAAATTCCTTTACAGCTATAGGTCCAAGGTCTAAGGAATTAGTATGGGGGCAGAGCCCTATAGATGTATATGCACCACTGAGAAAACTATATGAATTAAATGGGTATATAATACTTATGGGGGTTGACCTAACCAGAATGACTGCCATTCATTATGCCGAAGAATTGGCTGGACGAAATCTTTTCATTCGCTGGGCAAAAGGACTAGATGGAAAACCCATCCGTGTTTCTATAGGCAGTTGTTCTGAAGGTTTTAATAATTTTGAACCTCTACTTAAAAACATAGAAAAAAGAGTCAGGGTAGGAAAGAGTTTATGGAGGGTGTTCCCTATAAGAGAGGCTTTGGATATTTGTGCTGATGCAATAAATAAAAATCAAATGATTACACACTGTGGCAACCAAAATTGTCTAAGATGCAGGGATGCAGTTCAAGGAGGCCCCATATTAAAATAAACAGTAAAATCCTTATCTAATGGGAAAACTAAAATCCAGTTATAACATTATATATTTGGAAGAAGGGATATGAAATATGAATCATATAAATTGGCATACTAAATCACCAGAAGAAGTGGAAAAAGTCTTAGAAACTTCTTTTGAGAAGGGTTTATCAGAAGAAGAGGCAGTTAAACGCTTAGAGAAATATGGATCCAATGAACTGGAGCAAAGTAAGCGTAGAACCATATGGAATATGGTAATTGATCAATTTAAGGATTTTATGATCATAATTTTAATTATTGCATCTATTATATCGGGGCTGTTAGGTGAGATAACCGACGCAGTTATTATACTGCTTATTGTACTACTAAATGCTTTTATGGGAGTAATACAGGAAAACAAAGCCGAGGAATCCCTGGCAGCACTAAAAAAGATGGCAGCCCCCCATGCCAAGGTGAGAAGAAATGGAAGGCCAGATATAATTGACGCTGCAAAGTTGGTTCCAGGGGATGTAGTTGTTCTGGAAACAGGGGATTTTGTACCAGCAGACCTTAGATTAATAGAAACTTCAAATCTAAAGATAGAAGAGGCTGCATTGACAGGAGAATCTGTTCCCGTTGAAAAGGATAATGTAACCTTACAAGATGAGGATATGCCTCTAGGGGACAGAGTAAATATGGCATACTCTAGTAGCATAGTTACATATGGAAGAGGAACAGGAATAGTGGTGGAGACAGGGATGTCTACTCAGATGGGCAGAATTGCCCAGATGATACAATCTGAGGAAGCTGTGGAAACCCCTCTACAGAAACGTTTAGAATCCTTGGGCAAGATTTTGGGTATAGCTGCCCTGGGGATCTGTGCAGTGATATTTTTAGTAGGGGTTTTATATGGCAAGGATATTTTGCAAATGTTCCTTACTTCGGTTAGTTTAGCGGTAGCGGCTATTCCTGAAGGACTGCCTGCCATTGTTACAATAGTTTTAGCATTAGGTGTACAGCGTATGGCCAAGCGCAATGCTATCATAAGAAAACTGCCTGCTGTAGAAACGCTAGGTAGTGCAACTGTTATTTGTTCTGATAAAACAGGAACCCTAACTCAGAACAGGATGACTGTTACCCAGCTATATTATAATCGTGAGTTTATGGATGTAGTTGGTGGAAGTGTTAATGATGATCACCTCAAGTTACTCTTGACAACGGGTATTTTATGTAATGATACCCAAATAAAAGAGGATGAAGAAGGCCCCAAGACCATAGGTGATCCAACCGAAACAGCCTTGGTGGATTTAGGTCTTAATTATGGTATGGATAAAAGGTCTATGGATAAAAACTTTGAAAGAGTATTTGAAATACCCTTTGATTCCGACCGTAAATTAATGAGTACGGTACACAAGTCGGATAATGGTTTGCGTGTATTTACAAAAGGTGCTACCGATGAGTTATTGAATAAGTGTAATAGGATTTTGTTAGATGGAAGGGTAGAGGAGTTAACCCAGGAACATATAGATCATATTCAAAAAGCAAATGAAACCATGGCCTCCAAGGCACTTAGGGTTTTATCCATGGCATATAAAGATATAGATAAGCTACCTGAAAAAGAAAATGGGCCACAGCTAGAGGATCAGCTAATTTTTGTGGGACTCATGGGTATGATTGATCCTCCCAGGGAAGAAGTCAAGGATGCTGTCAAGCTATGTAAAAGAGCTGGCATCAAACCGGTTATGATTACAGGAGATCATAAGATAACAGCAGTAGCTATTGCCAAAGAACTGGGTATACTGGAAGAGGGCGATGAGGCAGTAACTGGGGTTGAAGTAGAGGTAATGAGTGACCAAGAGCTTAAGGATCGAGTTAAGAACATATCCGTTTATGCAAGAGTGGCTCCTGAGCACAAGGTGAGAATAGTTAAAGCCTGGCAGGAATGGGGCCAAATCGTGGCCATGACTGGAGATGGTGTTAATGATGCCCCGGCACTAAAGCGCGCGGATATTGGTGCAGCCATGGGAATAGTAGGAACGGATGTTGCAAAAGAAGCAGCGGACATGGTATTAACAGACGACAACTTTAGTACTGTAGTTGCAGCTGTAGAGGAAGGAAGAATTATATTTTCTAATATTTTAAAATCCATACAGTTTCTACTATCCTGCAATGTTGGTGAAATATTACTGCTTTTTATAGCTACCATGCTCAATTGGGAAGCACCTTTATTGCCTATACATATCCTATGGGTAAACTTAGTTACTGATAGTCTTCCTGCCCTGGCTTTGGGAGTTGATCCTGCAGAGAAGGATATAATGGATCAAAAACCCAGAGATCCAAACAGTGGTATATTTAACAGAGGGTTAATAGCTAGAATATTGTATCAGGGCGCCATGGTTGGATTACTGGCTCTGACAGCCTTTGTTATAGGTCAAAGGATAGATATAACTACTGGAAGAACTATGTCCTTTGCAGTGCTGGCTTTAAGTCAGCTAAGCCATGTATTTAATGTACGATCAAATACAAAGTCGGCGTTCCAAGTTGGCTTTCTTACCAATACAAGGCTTTTGGGTGCAGTGGCACTTTCAACCCTGCTGCAAATTGCTGTTATTACCATACCTGGCCTGTCAAATATTTTTAAGGTAAAAGCTTTGGAAGGTCAGCAGTGGCTAATAGTAATAGCATTGTCCCTAGCGCCTTTGTTAATAGTAGAAGCTGAAAAGATGATTACCTCTAGATTTTCAAATAGTAAGTAATTGTGCAAAAGAAAAGAGAAATATATAAAAGCATTACCTATATTTATTTAGCCCATTATGCTGGTTTTCTTTGTAATAATAATGGTTGTTGATTGTTCACTTATCAATAGCACATTATACCCATATAAGGAGAACTTTGAATTAGTATAATAGGTTAGCTTTAGCAGGTAATGCTTTTTATTTTGCTCTTGGATAATTGTATACAAAGATTGCAGCCCATAGTCAAATGTATTAAAATGGGTATATATAGAAACCTTGTATAAAATATGGATATATATGGAAAGGGTTAAGCGACAAATGAAGAAAAAGGGATTATATGTATTGGACAAAAACTCTTATAACCTCATATACGGAAGTGCAGAACGGAAAGACATTGAAAACTTAGTAGAAATAATAGCGCCTGTTCAAGATAGAAGTGTTGTAGAAAAAAATCCTGAAATCCTAAAGGATGTAGAAATAATATTCTCGGGCTGGGGTAGCCCTAAAATAGATGAAAAGGTTTTAGCTGCCGCACCAAATCTGGAAATGGTCTTTTATGGAGCGGGATCCATAAAGGGAATTGTTACCGAGGCTTTTTGGGATAGGGGTATTCGTATAACCAGTGCCTATGCTGCAAATGGGATTCCTGTTGCCGAATATACACTTTCTCAAATCTTATTTTCCTTAAAAAGGGGATGGCACTTTGCTTTATCCATCAAGAATCAAGCCCAGTATCCCTCTAAGATAGAGGGAATTATAGGTGCCTATGGCAGTACTGTAGGGATTATATCCTTGGGCATGATAGGCCGTTATGTATGTAATCTGCTTAAACCCTTTGATATACAGGTCATTGCCTATGATCCCTATGCCAGCAATGAACTTGCTATGGAACTTAATGTTGAGCTATGTTCTTTAGATGAAATTTTTCAGCGTTCCCATGTTGTATCATTACATACCCCATGGCTGCCAGAAACTGAAGGGATGATTACGGGACGTCATTTTAGTTTAATGAAAAAATATGCTACCTTTATAAACACAGCGCGTGGGGCTGTGGTAAGGGAAGATGAAATGATTGAGGTACTAAGAACGCGTCAAGATCTGCAGGCTGTATTAGACGTTACTTGGCCAGAACCTCCTGACCCTAATTCTCCATTATATACTCTACCTAATATAGTTTTAACTCCCCATATTGCAGGTTCCTTGGGCAAGGAATGCAACAGAATGGGCCGTTATATGGTAGAGGAGTTGGAAAGATATCTTAAAGGTGATGAATTAAAGTGGGAAATTACACGGGACAAGGCTGCTATACTAGCCTAGCATATATCTAAAATACAAACAGAAAGGAAGAAAGCTATGTTATGCGGAGGATTGGTATCTATCACTTTCAGGCGGCTTTCTCCAAGGGAAATAGTAAAACTTGTAAAGAAAAGTGGTTTGGAGGGTATTGAATGGGGAGGAGATGTTCATGTGCCCCACGGGGATCTCTCAGTAGCCCGAGAGGTAGCCACTATGACACAGGAGGAAGGATTAGTCGTGGCAGCTTATGGTTCTTACTATCGGGTTGGATGTGAGGGCCAGGACAATGTTCCAGATTTTGAAGCAGTTTTAGAAACAGCCTTAGAACTTGAGGCGCCTATAATTCGTGTTTGGGCGGGGAATAAGGGTTCCCATGAGGCGGATGAAAAGCTCTGGGATAGGGTGGTTGAGGATTCCATAAGAATAGGAGATATGGCTCAAAAGGAAAACATTTTTGTGGCCTATGAATATCATGGGGACACTTTAACTGACACCTTGGAATCAACTCAGAAACTGATGAAACTGGTAAATCATCACAATATACGCAGCTACTGGCAGCCATTATCTCATCACAGCCTGGAAGATCGCTTGACTGGCTTAGAGGAAATTCTGCCCTGGTTGGCCAATATTCATGTGTACCACTGGAACTCTTTTTCAGATCGCTTTACCCTTGAAGAAGGAAGTGAGGAGTGGTCTGATTATATATCTATTATAAAGGAACTATGGGACCAACGCTATGCTCTAATAGAATTTGTAAAAGATGATAAAGAGGAGCAGTTTTTGCAGGATGCAGAGACCCTTAAAAGATGGCTGGAAAGGTAAATTTTGTATTGACTAAAATATAGCGCGTGATATAATTGAGGTAAGCGGTTTCCTAAAGGAGTTGAGGCCTTGGCAACAATCTATGACATAGCTAAAAAAGCAGGCGTGTCTACAGCAACGGTCTCCAGAGTTATAAATGGTGTCAATCATCCTATAAAAGAAGAGACTAGGCAAAGAATTTTACAGATAGCCCAAGAATTAAATTATCGTCCCAATGCCATAGCAAAAAGCTTGGCCGGGGGCAAAAGTCATACCATCGCCCTGCTAATCCCTAGTATTACAAATGATTTTTATACCCAAATATGTGAAGTTATCGAAGAGAAATTAGAAGAAAAAGGATATCATACCTATCTTTGCAACACCCGTAGAAACGTAGAGAAAGAAAGTCGTTATGTGGAGAGTTTAATTGCAAGGCAAGTAGATGGCGTCATTTTTAGTCCTACCCGTGTTAAGCCACAGGATAACCAAGTCAATCTAGATAACATTGACAAGCTGAGAAAGAATGGGATAGCTGTTGTAGCATTTGGAAGCCAATTTAAAGGAGTTAGCCAGATATATATTAATACCTATAAAGGCGCCTTTGATGCTACACGCTATTTAATTAGCTTGGGCCATAAAAGAATTGGATTTATCGATGGCTTGAGTGCGGGGACTCGAAAGAGCAGAAGAAGGGGCTATATAAAGGCTTTAGAGGAATCTGGTATAGGTTTTGATCCATGGCTGGTGACAGCCGGTAATTTACAAATGGAAGATGGCTATGCATGTGCATATAAGCTGCTGAGCCTGGAAAATCCTCCTACAGCAATTTTGGCAGCTAACAATCTTATGGCCATAGGAGTTTTGAAAGCTGCTAGAGATAAAGGCTTAAATGTACCAGGGAACCTATCAGTGATTGGCTTTGACGACAGTCTATTATCCAAGGTTGTAGATCCTTCTTTGACAGTGATTAAGCAACCCCTTAAGGAAATAGGGGAGGCAGCTGTTAATCTTCTGATGAATCAGTTGGAAGGAAATCAAAAACATGAAACAATACAACTTGAAACCCGCATAGTAAGGAGACAGTCATGCGGGAATCCAAAGGAAAGAGGATAGATTATGGAAAGTTTAGGAGTAGCTATAATAGGATGTGGTGCCATACATAATGTTCATGTAGATGCTATTAAGTGTAATGGTATGGCTCGTTTGCTTTGGTTTGTAGACATTAAGCAAGAGAGAGCTAAATTATCAGCTGAAAAATATGGAGGAAACTGGTGTACAGATTACCGCAAGGTACTTGAAGATCCGGAAGTTGATGTAGTGCACATATGTACACCCCATTATCTGCATGCTCCAATGGCTATTGATGCAGTGAATGCAGGCAAACATGCTTTTGTTGAAAAACCAGCAGCAACAAGCTTAGATATGGCCAAGATGATGGCTGAAGCGGCAAAGAAGACCAATAAAAAAATTACCATTTGTTTTCAAAACAGATATAATCCTAGCTCAATAAAAGCAAAGGAGATAATCCAAAGCGGAGATTTAGGCAAAATAATAGGGATAAAAGGGCTGGTAACCTGGTATCGTGATCCAGAATACTATACCTCAAGTGGCTGGAGGGGTAGTTTTGATACCGAGGGTGGCGGAGTTTTAATTAATCAATCGATCCACACCCTGGACCTTATGCAGTGGCTGGCTGGTGAAGTAGAATACATACAGGGACATGTAGCCACCAGGGTTTTAGGTGATGTCATAGAAGTAGAAGACACTGCAGATGCTACCCTATATTTTAAGAATGGAGCAAGAGGTATTTTTTATGCAACTAACTGCTATACAGATAATTCACCAGTTGAAATTGAGATTCATATGGAAAAAGGCAAGTTAAGAATATATGATGGAAAACTTGAAAAAATTTGGGATGGGAAATTTGAGGTGTTAGTGGATGAGAATTCTGATACTTCTCCTTACAAATCATATTGGGGAATGAGCCATGGGACATTGATTAGGGAATTTTATGAAAATCTTATAAAAGAAAAGAATAAAGAGATTATTCCTGTGGAAGACGGAATGATTTCATTACAGTTACTAGATGGAATCTATAAATCCTCATCCACAGGCAATATAATAAAAATTAATTAACAGAGAGGTGTCATATGATGAAAAAACCTTTAGTTGCAGCCCAGCTTTTTACCATTCGTGATTTTACAAAGACCCCAGAGGACCTGGATAAGAGCATGGAGAAAATAAGGAGCATTGGCTATAAGGCTGTTCAGGTATCAGGCATAGGTCCTATGGACCATCAGCAGGTAAAGGATATAATGGATAAGCATGGTCTAACTATTTGTGCCACCCATATAAGCTTTGATAAAATGCAGGAGGACCTGGAGGATGTAATCTATCAACATAAATTATGGGACTGCAAGTATGTTGGGGTAGGCAGTATGCCCGATAAATATCGTGCCAGCAAGGAAGGTTACTTAGCATTTGCTAAAGATGCTTCTGAAATTGGGAAAAGATTGGCTGATGAAGGATTGCAGTTCATCTACCATAACCATCACTTTGAATTTGTAAAATTCGATGGAGTACTGGGTATGGACATACTTTTAAATGAATCGGATCCAGAGGCTTTTGGTTTTGAGATTGACACCTTTTGGGTACAAACCGGAGGATGCAGTCCGGTAGACTGGATTAATAAGGTTGCCGGAAGGATGCAGGTAGTTCATTTCAAGGATATGGCCATAGATAAGGATGAAATAAAGCCTGTCATGGCTGAAGTGGGTGAAGGCAACCTCAATTGGCCAGATATAATTGACGCTTGTTCAAAAACCAATGTGGAATGGGCTGCAGTGGAGCAGGATATATGTAAGCGGGATCCCTTTGAGAGTTTGGAGATTAGCCTGAAAAATCTTAAAGAACTAGGGCTTGATTCATAATATAATAAGGAAAGGGAGGAAGGTATTTATGGACAAGGTAAGAGTAGGCATAGTGGGCATAGGTAATATGGGAAGCGCACATGCAATTTATCTTTTCGAAAACCAGATTCATAACGCGGAGCTGGCAGCAGTGTGCGATATAAATCCTAAGAGGCTGGAGTGGGCAAAAAACAGGTTTGGTGAGAAGGTAAAACTGTTTGATAATGCTGAAGATATGTTCTCTTCAGGTACGGTAGATGGGGTTATAATTGCTACACCTCACTACGATCATCCACCTCTAGCCATAGCAGCTTTTGACAAGGGACTTCATGTCTTGTGTGAAAAACCAGCAGGAGTATATACAAAACAGGTTAGAGAAATGAACGAGGCTGCTCAAAAGAGCAATAGGGTATTTTCTATGATGTATAACCAGCGCACAAACCCCCTATATCAGAAGATGAGGGATTTAGTGCAATCGGGAGAATTAGGAGAAATTAAACGGACCAATTGGATCATAACCAACTGGTACAGATCCCAAAGCTATTACGATTCTGGTGGATGGAGAGCAACATGGGCAGGGGAAGGCGGAGGCGTTTTACTTAATCAATGTCCCCATAATCTGGATTTGTGGCAATGGATATGTGGAATGCCTGTCAGGGTCCGCGCTTTTCTAGGATATGGCAAATTCCATGATATTGAAGTAGAAGACGATGTTACAGCTTATGTGGAATATTCCAATGGAGCTACAGGAGTATTCATTACATCCACTGGTGATGCTCCAGGATCCAACCGATTTGAGATAACAGGAGACAGGGGCAAACTGGTAGCAGAGGATGGCAAGCTAACTTTCTGGCGCCTCAGGGTATCCGAGAGACAATTTAATAGGGAATATACCGGCGGATTTGGAGAGCCAGAATGTTGGAAGTGCGAAATTCCTATTACAGGTAAAGAAACAGCTCATCAGGGCATAACCTCCAACTGGATAAATGCTATAATAAATGGGACACCCCTTTTAGCGCCAGGCCAGGAGGGAATAAATGGTCTGACCATATCCAATGCCATGCATTTATCTTCCTGGACTGATGATTGGGTAGAGATTCCTTTTGATGAGGAGCTTTTCTATGAGAAACTTCAGGACAAGATTAAAAACTCTACATTTAATAAGAAGGCTATCGGTGATAAAGTATTAGATGTAGAGGGGACGTTTTAATATGAGAATAGGAATATGTACTCCCATCGATCAAATCCATGCTATGGAAGAAATGGGTTTTGATTATATTGAGCCTGCAGTAGTTAGTATTGCTCAAATGACAGAATCAGAATATAAAGAAGCCTTAGATAAAGTCAAAGACGCCAGTATTAGCTGTGAAACCTTCAATGTTCTATTTCCCGGTGATTTTAAACTTGTAGGTCCTGAAGTAGATCATGATGGTATAGGAGAATATCTTAAAGGAGCCTTTGAGAGAATAGCTTCCTTAGGTGCCAAGGTAGTTGTATTTGGAAGTGGTGGAGCACGAAGAATTCCTGATGGAATTAGCTTTGAAGATGGATGGAAGGACTTTGTAAAGACTGCCAGACTAGTGGGAGAGATAGCTGCTCTGTATGATATATATATTGCAATGGAGCCCCTTAACAAGAGTGAAACAAATATTCTAAACTCAGTATCTCAAGGTATAAAGTTTGTTAATGATGTTGACCATCCCAATGTCAAGCTACTAGCCGATTTTTATCATATGCGAGTAGAAGAAGAATCCATGGATGTTATCCGGAAGGCCAATTCTGATATTCTAGTACATACCCATATAGCTCGCAGTCAAGGCAGGGTCTTCCCCTTAAAAGCAGAAGAGGATGCCTATAGTGAATTCTTCCACAGCCTTAAGGAAGTCGGTTATAAGGGTAGAATAAGCATCGAGGGCCGTACTGAAGATATGAAAAATGATGGGTCTGTAGCATTACAATTACTGAGGGAGTTGGCTTTATAGATTTATATAAGGGGAACGGGTGAAAATGCATAATAGTGCACCCTTGGGCATAATTATATATTGTAGAATAAGGACATTGTGCCTTAGGGGGTGTTGGAATGCAAATATTTTATATCCGTAAGCGCACGGTAAGGTGGTTAATTACCATACTGGTTGTTATTGTACTTGCTATTATATTATGGAGGATGTTCGGTTTGGATGCCCAACAATCCCAGAATACCCTAATGGTTGCACAGATAGATAGGATTATAAATTGACCTTCGTTAGTAAAAACGAGGGTCTTTTTATTTTGAAATAAATTATGTTTTAAAATAAAAAGATATATGGTAAAATGTTATAAATTTAATATTCAGTAGTTTTATATATTAAGGAGGACAGAATGGAAAGATTTATACCAGAGATAAGAGGAACTCTGAGAAAGAATATTATAGAGGTGCCAGACTGCATTCGTAAAGCAACCGGTATTAGGATTTTTGGCAAGCGAATCCGCTCTCTAGCCTTTACTACTGATGTTGCAGTAATTAAGAATATTAATGCTGATGCCATAATTGCTGTATATCCTTTTACTCCTCAGCCTTCAATAACAAAAGCTATTACCATGGCAGCTGATGTTCCTGTATTTTGTGGGGTAGGAGGTGGCCTGACCACAGGAAAAAGAGTAGTCAACCTTGCATTAGATGCAGAATTTGAGGGGGCTATAGGTGTAGTGTTAAATGCCCCTACTTCTAATGAGACTTTAAGGGCAGTTCGCAAAATTATAGATATCCCTATAGTAGTTACGGTAGTATCGGAGAATACGGATATTCAAGCACGCCTGGATGCAGGAGCTACTATCATAAATGTTTCAGGAGCTGCCAAGACTGCAGACATAGTAAAAAAGATAAGAGATCAATTCCCTGAAGTACCTATTATAGCTACAGGTGGCCCGTCAGAGGAAACTATTTTAAAAACCATCGAAGCGGGAGCTAATGCAATTACATATACACCACCCACTCCTGCAGAATTGTTTAAAATATCCATGGAAAGGTACAGGCAGGAACTTAGCTAGTTATCTAAAAAAATACAAGATGAATTAGAAAAACTTCGGGATTTAATACCGAAGTTTTTCTAATTCACTGAAAAAATTGGGGTAAGAAATATCTGCCCATTGGGCATCTTCAATGATTGTGCTTCCTTTTGCAATTAAACCCCCTATTGCAGCCATCATTACTGTTCTATGATCTGAACCAGGCTTAACACTTGTTCCAAACAAAGGGGTGGGTCCACGAATAATCATTCCATCGGAAGTGGCCTGGATATCTGCTCCAAAGCTTTTTAAGATATTAACTGTAGAGTCTATTCTGTTGGATTCTTTGACCTTTAGCTCCTCTGCATCTCGTATGATGGTAGTTCCCTGAGCCTGAGTTGCTGCAAGAGCTATTATGGGTAGTTCGTCAATCAATCTGGGTATTAGGTCGCCTTCTATTATTGTGCCGTTAAGGGAGGAGCTTCTAACGACTAGATCTGCCGTAGGCTCTTTGGTAGCTTGATTATTTTTTACAATATCTATTTTGGCACCCATGGACTGATAAACTTCAAGAATTCCGGAACGGGTGGGATTGATCCCAACGTTTTCTAAAACAATCTGGGATTTGGGGGCCAGAAGGGCTGCAGTAATAAAATAGGCAGCCGATGAAATATCGCCAGGGATGGTTAGATCCTGGGCATAAAGCTGAGTGGTAGGATGTATGGTGATGGTATTATCATCATCAACATGAATATTTCCTCCAAAGGTGTCAAGCATTATTTCCGTATGATCTCTTGATAGGGTCGGCTGTCGGATGGTGGAACTACCACTTGCATATAAGGAGGCTAGAATAATAGAGGATTTAACTTGTGCACTGGCTACTGGAAGAGTATAGTCTATAGGTTTTAGACAACCACTTCTGTTGCTGCCCTTTATGGTGATGGGTAGAAAATCTCCTTTGATACCTGTATCAAATAAGGCACCCATCTGACGTAGGGGTATTGAGACCCTGTCCATGGGGCGATTGCGTAGGGATTCATCACCAGTTAGGATTGAATCAAAGTTTTGCCCCGAAAGAAGCCCCAAGAGGAGTCTGGCAGTAGTACCAGAATTACCCGCATCCAGTAAGCTTGTAGGCTCAGACAGTCCCTTTAGGCCCTTTCCATGTACTAGGACAGTATTATTTTTCTGGATATCTATGGATATGCCCATCTTCCGAAAAATTTCAATGGTGCTTTTACAGTCGTTGGCCATGAGAAAGTTCTTAAGCCGGGTGGTACCATTGGATAGGGCACCAAATATGACCCCCCTGTGGGAAATTGATTTATCTCCAGGTACCTGTATACTTCCCCTTAGTTCCTTTGCAGGGAAAATTTCTAATATCAATTTATATCCCCCTTATGTTAGTTTTGTGTAAAAGTCCTATAATTGCCTTTGGACAGAACCCTTTGAGCTTTTTCCAAAGAAGCCTTGTCCAAAAAAGAGATAACCAGTGATCCAGGCTCTCCTTCACGGCTGTTAATGATTCGAAGATTTTTTATATTTATTGAGTGTTTTCCTAAGATAGTAGTTACCTCGCCAATAACCCCGGGACGATCCTCTACGTCTACATAGAGATCATAATAAGGGAGAAGGTTTAAAACTTGCCGTACAGGAAGGTTTTCTCTATATATTTTTGCAGAATTAAAGAATTCTTCAATGTTTGAGGTTTCTTCTTTTTCTAGCAGGGCACGAAAATCAGTAAGATATTCTATAATATATCCTATTAAGGAAATTAGCTCTTTTTTATTAGCCAGGGATATATTCTTCCACATTTCCGGATTAGATGAAGCAATTCTGGTTATATCTCTAAAACCTCCAGCAGCCAGCTTTTCACAAAGATGGGAAGAATCATCTATATCTTTTACTGTGTTTACCAGTGCAGCTGCCACAACATGAGGTAGATGACTAACAGCACCAATGATCTTATCATGGGTTTTTCCGTCCATAACCAAAGGGAGGGCACCTATAGAGGATAAAAACTCCGACAAGGAGTTTAATGCCCAGGCTGGAGTAGAGTCAAGGGGCGTTAGAACATAGTAGGCATTTTCAAAAAGATGAGCAAGGGAGGCATGGTATCCGGAATACTGGGTACCAGCCATGGGATGGCCCCCTATAAACAAAGCCTTACTTTGCCCTGAGGCATGAACTTGTTGTGCAACTTCCATAATATTTTGCTTGGTGCTTGCTACATCAGTAATTATAGTATCTTTATTCAATAAAGGCATGACCTCTTTTATGATAGAGGTCATGGTATGGACAGGGGTACACAGAAAAACTAAATCAGCATCCCTAACACCATCAGCCAGGTCAAGAGTTACACTGTCAGCAATATTATCTGCCAAGGCTGTCTCTAAACTTTCCCTGTCGGAATCAATTGCCACAATAAAACACTTTGGATGACTTCTTCTGATAGCTTTGGCTAAAGATCCTCCAATTAGCCCCAAACCTACAATACAAATCCTGCTGAAAATCATTGTGACAACTCCCTCTTTAAAATAGGTGCTATCTTACGAATTTCATCCATAAGTTTAGAAAAACTGTCAAAGTTTAAAGACTGATTTCCATCAGAAAGGGCAACCTGAGGATTGGGATGTACTTCAATCATGATACCATCAGCACCTGCAGCTATTCCTGCTCTGGCCATAGGAGTGACCAGATTCCATTTTCCTGTTCCATGGCTGGGATCCACAATAATTGGCAGATGGCTGATTTCTTTTATAATAGGCACACTGCTTAAATCAAGAGTATTACGGGTATAGGTTTCAAAAGTCCGGATACCCCGTTCACACAAGATCACATTATAATTTCCTTCACTCATAATGTATTCTGCTGCATTAAGCCATTCTTCTATATTTGAGGATAATCCTCTCTTAAGAATTACCGGCATTTTTGATCTCCCAACACGTTGCAATAAATCAAAGTTCTGCATATTACGAGCACCAATCTGCAGCACATCTACATATTTCATTGCCTTTTCCAGGGACTCGTTGCTTACCACCTCTGAAACTATGAGCAGACCCGTCTCCTGTCGGGCCTGTGCCAATAGTTTAAGGCCCTCTTCGCCTAAGCCTTGGAAGGAATAGGGGGAAGTACGGGGTTTGTAGGCTCCACCACGGAGGAATTGCACACCTTGGCTTTTAAGAAAGGTGGCAGCTTCCATAATCTGATCTTCACTTTCCACTGCACAGGGGCCGGCTATTACTACCAGGGAACTGCCTCCAACCTCCACCCCTTTAATATCTATAACTGACGATTCTGGTTTAAAGGTTTTTCCCACAAGCTTAAAAGGCTCCATTATGGGAACCAGGCGTTCTACTCCAGGCATGACTTCAAGAGGGGTATCATCCAATATTCGTTTGTCACCTATTACACCTATAATAGTTTTTTCTGAACCAACAGAGACATGAACTCCTAAACCTAAATCTTTTAGGAGTTTTTCTACATTATTGATTTGCTCTTGAGTTGCATTAGATTTCATTACAATAACCATACTACTATTCTCCGTTTCTTTACATTATTTTGTTTTCTAATCTTAGTTTACCATACTACCATAGTCTGCCATACTACCATACTTCATTATTCCTAAGACTAGTCAAGGAACGAATTTGACTAATTATGAAAAGTCATTGATAACTTCTTTTAATGCTTTAACAAAGATTTCATTCTCTTCCTTTGTTCCTATAGTTACCCTTATCCAGTCATCCATTCCATAAATATCTCCAGATCTAATTATAACACCTTTTTTAAGCAATGCCTTAAAAACTTCAACGCTGGAGAGATTTATATTTACCATAATAAAGTTAGCATAGGTAGGGATATACTCCAATCCCATCTCTTCAAAAACAGAGTACAGGTATTCTTTTCCTTGATTATTGCTTTGGATACTTTTTTCGATAAAGTCCTGATCTTGTAGGGCGGCTATTGCAGCTAATTGTGCACCTGTATTGGTATTAAAGGGACCTCGAACCCGATTCATATAACCTATAATCTCTTTATTAGAAATAGCATATCCTATTCTAAGGCCTGCTAGACCATAAGCCTTGGAAAAGGTGCGAAGTATTATAAGATTATCAAATTCATTAAGAAGCTCTAAACTTTCAGGATAATCTCCGCCTTTAGCATATTCATAATAGGCTTCATCCAAAACAATAAGTATATCCTTTGGAACCTTTCGGATAAAATCTAGCTGTTCCTCTGAAGTAATCATGGTACCTGTAGGATTATTGGGATTACACAGCCATATAATCCTGGTCCTCTCATTTATCTTCTCCAAAAAGCCATTAAGGTCCATACGATAATCTCCTGTTAGGGGTACTTCGATGGATTGACCATCCATCACCTTTACTACAGATTCATAGCGAGGGAAGGAAGGGCATCCCATAATGGTGTTATCTCCAGGGTTAATATATGTCTGGGCGATTATTTCCAGTATTTGGTCTGTACCTGCGCCTAAAAGCAGCTGATCTGGATCAATATTTAGCTTCTCAGACAAAGCCATTTTCAGCCTGGTACTATTTCCATCAGGATAAATGGCCATATTCTCAGACCATTCTTGAACTGCTTTAGTAGCAGCTGGAGAATTACCCAAAGGATTTTCGTTGGAAGCTAGTTTTATTACCCTATCAAGGCCCAATTCTCTTTTAACCTCTTCAATGGGTTTTCCAGGTATGTAAGGGCTAAGATTGTTGATGGTATCTCTTTGTTTTACCATTTGAATTCCTCCTCATTGTATTAAAAAGTATTATTGAAAAACATTATAGATAAGTTCCTCTTCTACATCATTAAAAATATCAACTTTGCCATATTCTATAGGCAGAATAAACACTATGGAACCGGATTTATTCTTTTTGTCATGAGCCATTGCTTGAATCAGGGATTCTACATCAATCTCAGTAATTTTTGTAGGAAGGTTTGCTGCTTTCAAAAGATTAATCAAAAGATCCACCAAAGACTGATCCACAAGTCCCTTCTGCAAAGCTATTAAGGATTCATAAACCATACCTAGAGCAACGGCTTCACCATGGGTGTACAGGCAATAACTTGATATAGATTCCAGTCCATGGCCAATGGTATGACCGAAGTTTAAGATTGCTCGCAGGCCTTTTTCCTTTTCGTCTTGACCAACTATTTCAGCCTTTATTCTACAACAGCGATCAATGGCATAGGCTAGAGCATTTTTTTCTTTTTTTATCAGCCTGTCTATGTTGTTTTCCAGCCAGCCTAAAAAATCCTTATCCCATATAAAGCCATACTTTATTAGCTCAGCCATGCCCGTAGAAAATTGCCTTTGGGGGAGGCTGTCTAAGGTATTGATGTTGATGTAAACTGATTTAGGTTGGTAAAAGCTACCTATGATATTTTTAGCCAGAGGATGGTTTACAGCTACTTTTCCTCCTACACTACTGTCCACCTGAGCTAACAAGGTGGTTGGTATTTGTAAAAAATTTATCCCTCGCATATAGGTAGAAGCAACAAAGCCAGCCAGGTCACCAACTACCCCACCGCCTAGTGCTACAATGGAAGAAGATCTGTCAAGCATTGCATTTAGAGCCTGAGTATACAGGGCTTCTGCAATCTTAAGGCTCTTACTGGCCTCACCAGGCGGTACAACTGCTAAGGAAACTTCACATCCCATGGAAGATATAATACTTGTAATGTCATGGACAAACAATTCTTTTACATTTTCATCTGTAACCAGCATGACCTTATTACCTACATAGCTTTTTATAGCAGATTCTAAATGCTGCCAGCCATGGCTAATATTTATAGAATAAGAATCGATGGGCAAATCTAAATTTATACTTATTGGATCCATGGATATTTATCTCCTTATTAAAAGTTTGAATTTTGTCAAACTTTATTTTTAGTTGATTTTATACTCTATAAATTAAAAAGTCAAGATACATAATAGTCAAATGGAAGTAACAGGAATCTCAATAAAAATTAGCAAATTAAATTAAAAACATTAGTGCGTAAAGCAAAAATATATGGTACAATAGAAGAAATAAATTCTGATTTTTTATAATTAACAATTAAGTCCCAAAAGTGATTTACCCTTGATTGATCTGTTAACAAATCTATTAATTGTTAACTGACATATATGAACTATTGCTTTTCTTTAAATAGCGATATTGTATATCAATAAAGAGGGGGATTATGCATGAAGAATTTTGAGACTAAAAAAATCCGCAACATTGCCATCGTAGGTCATGGTGGTGAAGGAAAAACTACCTTAACCGAGGCCATGCTATTCAATTCAGGTGGTACAGATCGCTTTGGCCGAGTCGAAGATGGAACCACCACTACCGATTATGATCCCGAGGAAATTAAAAGACAAATCTCTATTAGTTCCGCAATAGCCCCAATAGTATGGAAAGACCATAAAATAAATGTAGTGGACGTTCCAGGCTATTTTGACTTTGTTGGGGAGATGCTGGGAGCTTTAAGAGTTGTAGATAGTGCTGTTCTTGTTGTGGGAGCAGTTTCTGGTTTAATGGTAGGCACGGAAAAAGCCTGGGATTATTGCGAAAGTCATGTAATTCCCAGAATGATCTTTATCAATCAAATGGATCGTGAAAATGCCAACTTCTCCAAGGTCTTGGATCAATTAAAGGACAAGTATGGTACATCTATTGCTCCCTTCCAGATACCTATTATGGAGGGAGGAAAATTCAAAGGAATCGTTGATGTACTAAAAATGCAGGCTAAAATATTTGATGGCAAGGAAACCAAGGATGCACCCATTCCCGATTCTGTCTTAGACGAAGTAGAACCCATCCGTACTATGTTAATAGAAGCAGCTGTAGAAACCAGTGAGGAGCTAATGGAAAAATATTTTGAGGGAGAGGAAATAACCAACGAAGAGCTAACCAATGCAATTCGTTATGGTGTTTTAGAAGGAGACATCGTTCCTATACTGTGTGGTTCAGCTGTAAATAATGTTGGAGTTAAAACCTTGCTGGATGAAGTGGTTAACTACTTACCATCCCCTTGTGATAGACCATCCTTTAAGGGAACAAATCCAAAAACTGGTGAAACAATCAGACGAGAGATGAAAGTCTCAGAACCTTTTTCAGCTCTGGTATTCAAGACTATCGTTGACCCATTTATAGGCAAACTTTCTCTATTTAAGGTAATGTCAGGCGAGCTAGAGAGTGGTACCACTGTTTACAACGCTAATAAAGATTATAATGAAAAAACCACAGTATTATATACCTTAAAAGGCAAAAAGCAAACTCAGGTTAACAAGTTAACTGCTGGTGATTTTGGTGCCTTTGCAAAGCTTCAACAAACTGAAACCGGTGATACCCTATGTGCCTCTTCATCACCTATAGTATATAAAGGTATTGAATTCCCCGAGCCTGCTATTTCCATGGCCATTCTAGCAGAAAAAGAAGGGGAAGAAGATAAGGTATTTGCCGGACTTAACAGACTATCTGAAGAGGATCCTACTTTTAGGATTGACACAAATACAGAAACCAATGAGACCCTAATAAGCGGTGTAGGTGAAATGCAGCTGGATGTAGTTGCTAGCCGATTAAAGAGTAAATTTGGTGTGGGAGTGCTATTTAAAGAACCTAAGGTGGCTTATAGGGAAACCATCCGCAAGCCTATCAAGGCCGAAGGTAGGCACAAAAAACAAAGCGGAGGACATGGACAGTATGGACATGTATGGATTGAATTTGAACCCCTTGGAGATACGGAAAAGCAATTTGAGTTCGTAGACAAGATAGTAGGTGGTGTTGTACCAAGACAATACATTCCTGCAGTTGAAAAAGGCTTACAGGAATCCTTACCTAAAGGTGTATTGGCTGGTTATCCTATGGTGGGTATAAAGGCCACATTATATGATGGATCATATCATAGTGTAGACTCCTCAGAAATGGCCTTTAAGATGGCAGCCTATTTGGCATATAGGAAATTAGTGGACGCTGATCCTGTACTCTTAGAACCTATTATGAAAGCAGAAGTAATAGTCAATGATGAGTACATGGGTGACGTAATCGGAGATCTCAACCGTAGAAGAGGTAGAATTTTGGGTATGAATCCCATAGGCAATGGACTACAGTGCATAGAAGCAGAGGTCCCTCAGGCTGAGATGTTTAAGTATGCTACAGATCTTAGGTCTATGACACAGGCCCGGGGATCTTTCAAGCTAACCTTTGTACGATATGAAGAAGTTCCAGCCAATATCAGTGCTAAGGTAGTAGAACAGGCTAAAAAAGAAGCTGAATAATATTAATTAGCTGAATAATATAAGATACAGAAAATACAGTAACCGGGTATCATAGGATATCCGGTTACTATATTTTAATAAAGGTTATTATGGAAGGGGTATATAGATGATTACTACTGTAACCATGAATCCATGTATAGATAGAATGGTAACTATAGAAAGCTTTACCTATGGTGGAATGAATCGGATATTAGACAGCAGGATTGATGCTTCGGGTAAAGGTATAAATGTAGCAATTGCATATACACAATTAGGTGGCCGAGCTTTGTGTACAGGAATTAATTATAGGGAAAGAGGTAACTTAATAGTTGAGCTTTTAGATGGAAAAGGTATAGAACATGATTTTGTTAATGTAGATGGAGAGGTACGGATTAATCATAAGATTTATGACAGATCAAAGCAAGTGGTGACTGAGCTTAATGAAAGCGGATATCCTATAGATACATTAGCATTGGAGAAGGTAAAGGAAAAGGTAATAACTCATAGTAGCAACAGTGAAATACTGGTGATAAGTGGAAGTATCCCCAAAGGAGTTCCTGATACCATATACAAAGATCTGTTAAAGGCAGTGTCTCACTTGCCAGTAAAGACTATATTGGATGCTGAAGGCAGTCTGTTATTGGAGGGTATAAAGGAAAAACCCAATATTATAAAACCTAATCTTTTTGAGTTGGAAAGTGCTTTAAATATAAAGATTACATCCCACAGGGAGATTCTAAAAGCAGCAGATTTCTTTTTGGACAAAGGAGTGGAGATTATAGGAGTTTCTCTGGGTGAAGAGGGTGCTATCATTTTAAATGAAAGCCATGCATATTATGCCCCTGGTCTTAAAATAGATGTGAAAGGAACAGCGGGTGCCGGTGATTCCATAATTGCAGGATTCTGTCAAGCCATGAAAGAAGGATCAGATTTGGAGACTATGTTAAGGTATGGAGTAGCAGCAGCTACTGCCTCAGTGATGAGGGAAGGAACCCTCATGTGTACAAGGGAGGGTTTTGAATCTATCTTGCCAAAAGTTAAGGTAAAGAAGTTACACAGATAATGTGTAACTTCTTTATTTTTGGCTATTTATGAATATTGAATCTTTAGGAGAGGAACAATAATTCAGAAACACAATTAAGATAAAAAATATCCACCAATTTTAAAATAGATGTTGAAAAAATCCACAATATAGAGTATAATGTAACCACGTTGTTTTATTCGAGGCTGGATCTAGCCAGATGCCTTTATCAGGAGGGGAGACAAAGGGGTATTTATTCATAATCTACAAAAAAATGGAGGAGTGTTGTATGAGAAATATAACTAAAATACTTTCTATAATACTGGCACTAGTAGTTATAGTAGGTCTTGTTGCTGCTTGTTCAGGAGGTACATCTGATAATAATGGTGGCAACCAAGGAGCCAACCAAGGTACCAACCAAGGTGAGACATCCGACAAGGAAGATCAACTACCTGAAGTATATTATCAAGCATTCCCATTAGCTGAATTTGATGGAAAAACCTCAGACGACGTTTATGAAGAGATTAAGAACTATATAATTGAACAAACAGGAGTTGTTCCTGTACCAGTAGTTCTGCCCAGAGGTTCTGAAACCGAAAAATTAAATCTACTTATTTCTTCAGATGATGAAAGATTAGATGTTTTCTTCTCTGGCGACTGGATAGAGTATGCCGATATGGGATTGTTGATGCCTCTTAATGACTTATTGGATGAGCATGGGGCAAATATCAAAAAGGCCTGGGAAGAGAATGATTATATGTGGGAAAAAGTTACAGATGAGGAAGGTACTATTTGGGCCTTACCAAGAGCCCTGCCAACTACTTCTTACCCCACCTGGTTGAGAAAGGACTGGTTAGACAAGTACGGCCTAGAGATGCCAAAGACCATCGAGGATCTGGAAAACATCCTAAGGACTTTTAAAGAAGAAGATCCGGCAGGAAACGGACAAACTATACCCCTTCTTACTGATTTAGGTGGACTATACAATGGTCTTTCAGCTGGATTTACAGAGAATGGCTATGGCAACTGGCAGGATACCGATGGCAAGATAAAACACCCTATACTACAGCCTGGCTTTAAAGACGCTGTAGCAAAAATGGCAGAATGGTATAAAGAAGGCTATATCTACAAGGAAAGCTATGTTATAAACAGAGAACAGCAGGAACAGCTGTTATCTTCTAACAGGATAGGAAGCACCATAATGTGGTACTCCCTGGTTGCAGCAAATGAAGAAAGAGTCAAAGCAAATATTCCAGAATTAGAATATGCCTTTGCCGAAGGATTGAAAGGACCTAAAGGATCTATAGAAACTAAGACCAAACCAGGATCCGCTGGAATGATGATATTGAAGAAAGCTAAAAATCCAGAAGCTGCAATGAAATTTTTAGATTGGGTTATGGAGTCACCAGATAATTTTGTAACTCCACTATACGGTTTGGATGGTGTTGATAGAGAGTATACCGATAAAGAGAAAAATCTGTTTAAGAGAATAAGCGAAAGGTACAATGGAGACTTCTACATTTATCCAAATAACGTTTCTCTCAGACAGTATGGTGTTGTTGGTGAAGATGGAATACCCAATAAGATGACTCAATTCCTGATGGATTATCAATACAGATATGATGATGTTAAGGAACCCTTTGACTTCCTGGTAAGCTATCCTGCTACTGACCTTGATGAATTAGCACCTAACAGAGCGGATATTGACAGGATGATTGAGGAAGAACTGGTTAAGTTCTTAACCAACATGAGACCTATGTCCGAGTGGGAAGACTTTATTGACCAGCTCCACAAGATTGGTATGGATGAACTAAATGACGCTTATACTCAAATATATGAGAAATCAGTAAAATAAATGTCTACAGAATCACTGGAAGATAAACCTTCCAGTGATTCTAATTAAATAAGCATGGATTAGATAATAAATTCGGGGGGATAGATACATGGGCAAAAGAGTAAGATCAGATATAGCAAAGCCTGGAAACAATATCATGGTGCCCAAAAAAAGAAGTTTCTTAGATACTTTTAAGAAATATAAGATGTACTACTTTTTATTAATCCCAGGCCTTCTATATCTAATTATATTCCATTATATACCTATGTTTGGTATAATTATTTCCTTTAAAGATTATCAACCCTTTATGGGCGTTAAGGGTATATTTACCAGTCAATGGGTAGGATTTAAGCACTTTCAAAAGTTCTTTAACTCTTATTATTTCTGGGATATACTAGGGAACACATTGACAATAAGTTTATTGAAGTTTATCTTTGGGTTTCCAGCTCCCATTGTTTTTGCCTTACTGCTAAATGAAGTAAGAAATAAGAAGTTTATGAAAACAGTTCAAACTATTTCATACCTTCCACATTTCTTATCTTGGGTGGTTGTGTCCGGGCTTTTAGTAACCCTATTATCTACGGATAATGGTTTGATTAATATAATCAGAGAAGCCATGGGCAGAGAGTCTATTATGTTTTTGGGAGATCCCAGATATTTTAGACAGGTTTTAGTTGTTTCAGATATATGGAAGGGTATAGGTTGGGGTAGTATAGTTTATCTGGCCGCTATCAGTGGAGTAGATCAGGAAATGTATGAAGCAGCCTATATTGATGGTGCCAATAGGTGGAGACGAATCTGGCATATAACATTGCCCAGTATAAGCAATATAGTGGTAATAATGCTTATATTTAACGTAGGTGGTTTGTTAAATGCTGGTTTTGAACAGATATTTCTACTCTATTCACCTTCTGTATATAGTGTAGCGGATATAATAGACACATTCGTATATAGAGAAGGACTTCAATCAAATAATTATTCCTATGCTACAGCGGTAGGATTATTCAAATCCCTTGTTTCTATGTTTTTGTTATTGCTAACCAATTTTATAGCCAAGAGACTAGATCAAGAGGGTATATGGTAGGAGGTGTTCAGGCATGTATTTAGGTAAACCTACTTTTGGTGAGAAAGTATTTAATGTTATAAACTATACACTATTAGCATTTTTGACCATTACTTTCATAGTTCCTTTTCTTAATGTTATAGCCACTTCCTTTATAAGTGAAAAGGAATTGATTGAGAGAGGTTTTGTTCTAATACCTCGGGATTTTGATTTAACTTCATACAAGCTATTTTTAAGAAAAGGCTCTGTACTTGTGGATGCATACAAAGTAACGGTGTTGCGAGTGGTTTTAGGATCTGTAATTAATTTATTTGTAACAGCAATGTTCGCGTATCCTATGGCTAAAAAGGATTTGCCAGGGAGAAACTTTTTTATCACTATGGTTTTTATTACCATGTTAATTGGGGGAGGACTTATTCCTACTTACATGGTAGTAAAATCCTTGAATCTAATTAATAGTTTTTGGGCTTTGATAATACCAAGCATGATGAGTGTTTGGAATATGTTAATTCTTAGAAACTTCTTTTATACTATTCCTCCTAGCTTGGAAGAATCAGCCTTTATTGATGGTGCAACTCCATTTATTGTTCTTACCAGGATAATACTTCCCTTGAGTTTGCCATCACTAGCTACCATAGGACTATTTTATGCGGTAGGCCATTGGAATGCATGGTTTGACGCAGTTATATATATAAATGAACCTGAGAAATACCCAGTACAGGTAATATTAAGGAATTTTGTACTAAATATGACTGCTTATGAGCTGGAATTGGAAGAGAGTACTGGTTTAGGTGCAAAGCCTCCTAGTGTTACCATTAGATCTACAGTTATTGTTATTAGTACTCTACCAATACTATTTATATATCCTTTTGTGCAGAAATACTTTGTAAAAGGAATTATGGTAGGATCTGTAAAAGGATGATATAATAAACAAAAGGTTATAGGGGGCAACAATCATGACAAAAGACCAAGTATTAAAAAAAATATATAAAGGCTTGATAGTTTCATGTCAAGCGCTAAAGAATGAACCCCTTTATGGCAGTGAAATAATGGCCAAAATGGCTATTGCTGCAGAAAAGGGTGGTGCTGTTGGAATAAGAGCAAATTATGCTACCGATATCAAAGCCATAAGGGAAGCAGTGGATCTCCCCATAATTGGGCTTGTAAAGAGAGAATATCCTGACTATGAAGTCTATATTACTCCTACCCTAAAAGAAGTAGAAGAGGTAGTATCTGCAGGTGCCAATATTGTTGCCATTGATGCAACGGATATGTCAAGACCAGGAAATAAGACAGCCTCACAGTTTATATATGAAATCAAAAATAAATTTGATATAATGGTAATGGCAGACATTTCCACATACGAGGAAGCTATAAGAGCACAAGATGCTGGTGCAGATTTAATATCTACTACTATGTCTGGCTATACGCCCTATAGTCCAAAATTGGATGGACCGGATTTTCAGCTTATTCAGGATTTAGCTAGGGACTTAAAGGTGCCTGTAATAGGGGAAGGTAGAATTTGGGAGCCCGAAGAGGCAGTTAAAGCCTTGGAGCTTGGAGCCTATGCTATAGTAGTAGGAACTGCCATTACAAGGCCAATGAACATTACCAAAAGATTTGTAGATACCATAGCACAAGCTCGTGTTAGTGTTCGTGTATAAAAAATCATATATAATAAGTTAATAGCTATTTGGGGGGAGTACAAATGAATTTTGAGGCAGGTAGTTTATTTCCCAGGCTACACAGTTTAGAAAAAGATTTTACAAGATCTGAGAAAAAAGTGGTTGAGGCAGTCCTTGATAATCCTGAAGAGGTATTATATAGCTCAATAACAGATCTTGCAGAAAAAGCAGGGGTGGGAGATACTACAGTTGTTCGCTTTTGTAGGAAGGTAGGTTTTAAGGGATATCAGGATTTTAAAATGTTTTTAGCTGGGGAATTATCAGCTGGTAATGGTGATGATTTAAATATACTGAGCACCAAACTAGAAAAAGATGATGATATTGATACTATTATACAAAAAATTATAAACACAAATATGAAGGCATTGAAAGATACTGCAGCTTTGTTAAATACTAAAGATATTGAAGCGGCTGTTTCTCTTATAGAACAGAGCAGATCTATATATTTCTATGGTTCAGGGATATCAGGGCATACTGCCGCAGATGCAAGAAATACTTTTTTGCGAGTAGGGTTATCGGTCAATGCCCTAAATGATCCTCATATGCAGGCTATGTCTGCTGCATTATTGACGCCTGAAGATCTGGCGATAGCCATATCTCATTCAGGTAGCTCTAAAGATACTATTGAAACTTTACGAATTGCCAAAGAGAGTGGTGCCAAAACTATTTGTATTACTCATTATTCTAAATCACCTATTACAAAATATGCTGATATTATACTCTTGTCAGGTCACAAAGAAGGTCCACTACAGGGTGGTGCACTTACAACAAAAATCGCTCAGATGTTTGTAATAGATATTTTGTATACCGAGTACTGTAGAAGAAATCCTGAAAAGGCTGCCTTGAGTAGAGAAAAGGCTGCCCGTGCTGTATCAGAAAAGTTATATTAAAGATAAAAGAGAAGCCTTGATGATTTTAGATTATTAATAAGATATGGAGGATAGTATCTACAATGGAGCATATAAAACTATTTTATCCAGGGTTGAATAATTGTGAAAACTACAGAATACCTTCAATTATCTCCACTGATAAAGGTACTCTGATAGCAGCTATTGATGCAAGGGTGGATAGGGCAGGTGATAATCCCAATAATATTGATAAGTATATAAGAAGAAGTGTGGATAATGGACAAACCTGGGAGCCTATACAGGTGTTAGTAGACTATCCAGGCAGGGGTGATGAGGGTTCAGCTGCTTGTGATCCTGCCATGCTTCAGGATAAAGAAACAGGTACTATATGGATGATTTTCAATCATACTCCAGCAGGTATTGGTCTATGGAACTCCAGGCCGGGAGTTGGATTTGATAAGGACGGATACAGACTCCTCTTTGATCCTGAGGGTAATGAGTATACCCTGAGGGAAAATGGAAAAGTTTTTGATTCTAATGGACAAGAGACAGATTACCTGGTAGATGAAGCTGGAGATGTTACAAAAGCTAATAGTGTTATTGGTAATATATATTTAAAAGAAGGTCCTTTATTGGAGGCTAGAACTTCTTTTCTTCAAGCTGTAAAAAGCGACGATGATGGATTAACATGGTCCAAGCCAATAGATTTAAACTTTCAAGTTAAAGAAGAATGGATGGGCTTCATTGGTGCTGGCCCTGGAATAGGTATACAGTTAACCCGAGGAAAATATGCAGGCAGATTAGTATTTCCCATATACTACAACAATAGGGAGAGAGGACGAATGTCTTGCTGTGTAATTTATAGCGACGATAATGGTAAGACATGGAAACGTGGTCAGTCTCCTAATGATGGTAGAAAGTGGGGAGATAAAATAATAGATTCAAAATCCTTAGATTTCTCTGAAGCTGAACTAACAGAATGTCAGGTAATAGAATTAAGTAACGGGGATCTAAAAATATTTATGAGAAACCACTCTGCTGAGCCCTATACTGCTGTATCTATAAGCAAGGATGGGGGAGAAACCTGGGGAGATGTTGAGTTTCATAAAGAATTAGTTGACCCCATATGTCAATCTTCTGTAATTAAAATTGATTTAGATGATAACAGATCATATACAATATGGTCAAATCCGGCACATCCTGAAAAGCGTGTAAATGGAACCATTAGATTGAGTGAAGATGAAGGACAAACTTTCCCTTATTCCCGTGTAGTAAGGGAGGGCGGGTTTGGCTATTCCTGTCTGGTACCATTGTCAGATGGCAAGATAGGACTTTTATATGAACCCGATGATGAACCAGGTATAATTCTATTTACTAAATTCACTATTGATTGGATAAAGGGCTTAGAATAATAATTCGCTAAAAGTAGGTTATAAACGGAGGAAAACAGGATGGATAATCTTAGGGACTTTAAGCAAATAGTATGCCCCCACAGTGAAAATAATCCAAGAAATTCCGAGGGCGATTTAATCCAGCTACCCGACGGCCGCCTTTTATTGGCATGGAGCTGCTTTGAAGGTGGATTTGCTGATCATAGTTATGGTTATATTGCAGCCAAGGCTTCTTCAGATGGCGGGTATACATGGTCCCAACCTTTTATAATTCAGGAGAATACTGGTAAATTCAATGTAATGTCCGTATCCTTGCTATCATCAGGGAATGACATATTGTTGTTTTATCTAAAAAAAGATGGGGTCAATCATGATTTACATTGCTATATGAAAAGAAGTTCTGACTGCTGCAAATCCTGGAGTGATCCAATAAAGGTCAGTACGGTTGATGGCTATAATGTTGTGAACAATGCAAGAGTAATAAGAACAAAATGTGGCAGAATAATAGTGCCTGCTGCTTGTTCTCAGCCTTCATCCAACAATAATTCTGCAGTAGGAATATGTTATTATTCCGATGATGATGGAGCCACTTGGCAAAGGAGTAAAGAAAGCCTAGTATTAGATGATTCCCGAACTGGGGTTCAAGAACCTGGACTTGTAGAATTAAGAGATGGCAGTTTGATGATGATTATAAGGTCTGATAAAGGGTATATATAAAGCAAAATCCTATGACAATGGTGACACTTGGACGACTCCTGAACCCATGCCTTTAGTTTCCTGTTGCTCACCAGCTACAATCAAAAGAATACCGGATACAAATAAATTGTTAATAATTTGGAATCCCAGTGTCTATGGTAAATATGCAAAATGGTCAGATAGATGGCCTTTATGCAGTGCTATCTCAGAAGATGAAGGAGAAACATGGAAATCCATAAAATATCTTGAAATGTCACCTGAGATATGCCATGCCTATACCAGCATAACATTTATAGGGCAAAAGGTATATCTTACCTACTATGAGTGGTATAACCTTGCAACTAAAAAAGACTTCGAAGGCACATCCTTAAAGCTTAGAATTATTGATAAAGAGTGGTTCTATTGAAAGGGGATAAAAAAATGAAAAAGTGGGAAATGAAGCAAATACAAGGAGTTATACCTGCACTGGTAACTCCATTTAAAGAAGATGAGTCAGTGGACGAAGAAAAAACCAGGAATCTTGTTGAGTATCTTTTGGACATAGGAGTAGATGGTTTTTATCTTACCGGTAGCACCGGGGAAGGATTCTTAATGGATGAAACAGAGAGAAAAAAGGTAGTTGAAGTTGTAATTGATCAGGTAAAAGATAGGGTGCCAGTGATAGTTCATGTAGGAGCCATATCTACCAAGATAAGTGTAGAACTGGCAAAGCATGCATATGAAGCTGGTGCAGCAGCTGTATCTTCTGTACCTCCTTTCTATTATAAATTTAGCTTTGACGAAATCTACAACTATTACAAGGATATATCAGATGCAACACCCCTTCCATTGATAATTTATAGTATTCCCGCTACAACTGGAGTAGACATGGGAATAGATGCAATAGTAAAACTAGCGGAGATAGACAATGTAAAGGGCATCAAATATACATCCATGAATCATTTTGAGATGCAGAGAATAAAGGAGAGACTAGGTGGTAATTTTGCGGTATATTCTGGTGCCGACGAAATGGCCCTTTCAGGAATGTTAATGGGAGCAGACGGTATCATAGGCAGCAGCTATAATTGCATTCCAGAAGTATTTATCCAAATGCTCAGTGCTATAGAAGAGGGAGATATTAATGTAGCTAAGGAACATCAGATTATTGCCAACGATATTATCGAAATCTTTGCCCGATATACCTATCATGTATCACTAAAGCAGGCAATGAAATGGCTAGGTGTAGATTGCGGAAGAAACAGAAGGCCCTTTAAGAGCTTTACAACAGAGGAGAAGGAAGCCTTGAGAAAGGACTTATTAAATCTAAAACAAAGTAAGAATCCTCTGAATGTAAAGTTGCTAGAAACTTTATCTTAAATTAACTGATAGTGTTAACTCAACTACTACCACTATGAAGATATAATGGCTATTGATAAGTGAGTGCCTTTATTGATTTGGCTTTCTCCAAATCAGTGATGAAACCAACCTTCAATAGCCATTAAGTGCAGTTGGTGATAACTGTTTAACTAGTACAAGGCTTAGATTATTGAGGTGAAAAGATGAGTTATAAATTAACTGCTATAAAATGTGTGGATCTATCTGCAGATAAAGATATCCAGTATTTAGTGGACAGGGAAGAAGGCCAATATTTGGGGCATCCCGACTCCGTTCTTTTAGAAGATGGTACTATATATACTTTTTATCCCAAAGGACATGGAAAAGGCCCCATTATAATGAAGAAAAGTACCGATGGAGGCAAGACATGGAGTGACAGACTACATACACCAGAGAGTTGGGAGACCAGTCAGGAAACCCCTACTATATATTTAATAGAAAAATCTGACGGCACGAAGAGATTAGAACTAATAAGCGGGCTTCCACGGGATCCAGGAGGATTTAAAACATCTTATTCAGAAGATAATGGACAAACATGGACGGAATTTAAACATTACTTCCCTGGATTTAAAACTATTGTTGCTCATGCTAGTTTAATAAGGTTAAAAGATGAGAATGGAAGCTGGCAGGATAAATGGATGGCAGTTTTCCATGATAGTGAATATAATAATTGGAAAATTTATTTGACTTTCGATGAAAATGGGAATGAACAATGGAGTGAGCCAGTACGACTGTTGGAAGAACACGATGAGATTGAAAAACATGCAGGCTTATGTGAAATAGAGCTAGTAAGATCTCCTGATGGGAAGGAAATAGCTTTGCTGGCCAGAGCCCAACATAAGCGGACTAACGCCATGATCGCCTTTTCTCAAGATGAGGGAAATACCTGGACTCCACCAAGGGAGATGCCTGGCTTTTTAATGGGTGAAAGGCATAAAGCCCAGTATTGTCCTGTATCAGGCAGATTACTTATCTGCTTTAGGGAAATAGTCAGGAAAAAAAGAAGTATGATAGATGATGAATGGGTAGCAGGAGATTGGTGTGCCTGGGTAGGGACCTATGATGACTTAAAAAATAATAAACCAGGTCAGTACTATATAAGGCTAATGCAAGAGTTTCATAAAGGAGATTGTGGATATGCAGGTAATGTAGTGTTATCTGACGGTACATTTGTTCTGACTTCCTATGGATATTGGGATGAAAAGTTTGATAATCCCTATATAATGACGGTTAGATTAAACTTATCAGAGTTGGATCAAACAGTGCAAAAAATCCTATAGAGCAAACTATATTTGGTTGGGAATCAGCTAAAACTTGGTTAGTTGACTCCCAATTTTAAATGGAGAAATTAATAAAAGGGAGTGGTAGCAATGGGAATGCTACTATCAGTTGATATAGGTGGAACCGCTATAAAGACAGGAATTGTGGATACAGTAGGAAAAGTTTTATATAAACAAGAAACTCCATCTAATATAAATGATTATCAAAGTCCCCTTATTGAGGTGGCAAAGGATGCAGCATCTGTTGCTTATGAATATGCAAGGTCACAGGGATGGAATGTAAAAGGCATTGGCATCTCAGCAGCCGGACAGATAAATAGTAAAAAAGGAGAAGTAATAGGTGCCTGTGGCAATATACCTAATTGGATAGGAGTTAATATTAAAAGGGAATTTGAGGAGAAGTTTAGACTAGAAACCCATGTTGAGAACGATGCAAACTGTGCAGCCTTAGCTGAGAAATGGATAGGAGCTGGACAAAAGTTTAACGACTTTTTTGCATATACAATTGGAACAGGTATAGGCGGAGGCATAATAAAAGATGGAAGGCTGCTGACAGGAAGCCAGGGAATAGGCGGCGAGATAGGACATATGATAGTAGAAGCAAATGGCATAGATTGTACTTGTGGAAGCAAAGGATGCTGGGAGCAGTATGCTTCAATGACAGCCTTAGTACGAAGTGTAAAAATGAAATTAAAAGAAAGTAGAAATGTCAGTGTGATTTGTAATATTATAGATGGAAATTTGGATAGAATTAACGGTAAAGTAATCTTCGAAGCAGCAGAAATGGGCGATCAATTGGCAAAAGAATGTATAGAGAGATTTGTTAAATATAATGCCATAGGTATTGTTTCCCTACTTCATATATTAAATCCTGAAGCTGTAGTTATAGGTGGAGGGGTTTCAATGCAAAAGGATAAGATAGTAGAGCCTATAAAAAAGGAAGTATTTAAGAGATCTATGCCAGCATTTGTTTCAGAACTTGAGATTATGGCAGCTCAGCTTGGTAATGATGCGGGAATGGTAGGCGCAGTAAAAGCATTTATGGACAAATATGGTATAGGTATGAAATAGTTTGAATTCTATTAAGTTGACTTAACAATTGTGTCATATTTTTGTAATAAAAGACAGGTTCACAGCTTAACCGATTTGACCAAGAGATAGTTCCCCCATATAATGTATTACGTCAACTTAACATAATACATATAAAGGGGGATTTTTGTGGGTCAAAAGAGGAGGGTAACTACTATACTTACCATGGTAGTTACTATATTATTAGTTATAGGTTTTATGGTAGAACCTACTATGGAGGTTGAAGCTGCATCTTACCCATTACTTAAGATTGGCAGCAGAGGGCAGGCAGTATCCCGACTACAGCAGGCTCTAAAAAACAAAGGATATTTTACCTATCCCAATATTACAGGTTACTATGGAACTATAACAAAAGATGCAGTCATAAGATTTCAAAAGGATTATGGCCTGGCTGTAGACGGAATAGCAGGTCAGCAGACCCAGAAAGCACTCTATGAGAGCAGCACAGGTGGATATACTGGTCTGTTGTACTTTGGAATGCGTAATGAAAGGGTTAGGGATCTTCAAAATGCTCTCAAAGCAAGGGGATATTTTAAAGGAACTGCTACCGGATACTATGGACATGTTACGGAAAAAGCAGTTATTGCTTTTCAGACAGATCATGGACTTAGGATTGACGGGATAGCAGGATCGGAAACTCAAAATGCCCTGTTCAACAGCAAACCTGCTACTAAGGCTGCTACAAGCAGAAGTAGTCTAACAGCTAAACAAAGAGATGACATCTTTTGGCTGGCAAGAATCATTCATGCAGAAGCCGCAGGAGAACCTTATAAGGGAAAAGTAGCCGTGGGCAATGTTGTTATAAATAGGGTAAATTCCAGTCAATTCCCTAACACCATCTATAGTGTAATTTTTGAATATTATCAGGGAATACCTCAGTTTAGTCCTGTACAGGATGGTACCATTTACAACAATCCTGGATCAGAATCCTTAAAAGCAGCAGAAGAAGCTTATTTTGGCAGCAAACCCGTTGGAGATGCATTATATTTCTTTAATCCTAAAAAAGCTGCTGGAACTTGGATTGTTAAAAACAGACAATATATAACCACAATAGGAAATCATGATTTTTACAGATAGAAAAGTCCTCTCACTCTAGAAAGGTGAGAGGACTTTTTTTACATATTCAAACATAAAAAGATGTATTCCTAATATATCAATAATATCCATTTCCATATCCCTATACAGTTTTTCTATAACTTTTATCTGATCTTCCTTTGGTTCAATGGAGGCATATTGATACTCTACTAATACCTTTGTTACACTTGTCATATCTGTATCCTTGTTAATTAACCATGAATCTACCCTTTTTGCATAGGCATAGGGTGTTTCCCCGGGAAGAGGAGGAAAACCATATAACCGGAGCAGCCAAAGGATTTGGCTATAATAAAACATAACCTTTTCACCATTTGTATAATTTTTAGGTTTAATTCTGGTTGAGCGATACCAAAGAAAAACCAGTAGACCAAGAATAAAAATAATTAAACCTATCAGACAGACTATAATAATGATGATAACTAATATTTTATTGTCGTTATCCTTGTGGGAAAGATCCTGGTTAGGTAAGTATATATCATTTAGCTGGGGCAATTCATAATAGGGAGGATAATCCATTAGGTAATCGTTTATATAATCCTCATAATTTGAACTCCTGTTTAACTCCTGGTTTGTAGTGGATTGCTGAGAGCCTGGAGTTGGATCGAAGGTTAACCACCCTATGTTAGGGAAATAAACCTCAACCCATGCATGAGCATCACTATTTCTCACATTATATATATAACTACTATGGCCGTAGGAATGACTTGACATGGAGAATCCCTCTATGTATCTTGCAGGAACTCCCACTGATCGTAACATTACTGCCATTGCGGAGGCAAAATAGGTACAATATCCTTCTTCAAGATCAAATAGAAAATAATCCACAAAATCTCTGTCAGGAGGGGTGTGAGGAGTATTTAAAGTATAGGAATAGTTTTCTCTTAGATAATCTTGTATCCTAATAACCATATCATAGGGAGAGTGTGCATCTTCCACAATGGAAAAAGCCAAATCTACAACTCGATTAGGCAGGGAGTCAGGTAGTTGCGTATAATTTTCCTTTATATACTCTTCCTTAGGAGAATTTTCCTTGATCTTGCTGTGTTGATCTATTAGATTGGCAAATTCGGGGTCATAAGTTTTAGCTACTATTCCTTCTATGATATATAAGTCCTGTGCATTTAAATTTCTGGATGTAAAGGTTTCACTTTTTGTGTTGAAATAAGGTTTAAAGGAGTTTCTTTTTTGGGGGTTAATATTCTCTGTAAACTGGACATTAAACAAGACACTGGTTTTTATACCTACATGTTTGATGGTTATTTCATAGGGGGTCAATAATCCCTCCTTTATGTAGGCATCAAGATTATCTGTATTTTGCCACAGAGCTTCGTCCCAATCAAAGGCTCTAGTTCTATACTCTGACCATCTTTTATTGGAAAACTGGTATCTATAGTCTTGGATAGTATCTTTCCATGATGAACCAGTATAATAATTTAATATACTACCTCGAAGATAAGTAGGAAAGGGGGCCTTTATTTCTAAAACTATATCTCTATTAAGTTGCACTGGTCCACCTAGCTCACCATCGGGACCGGTAAAACCTGTGGAGGATAGACGAAAAGGTTGCCGGGGCCGGGTAAAGGAAGAATCTCCAATCCTATTTTCACGAAAATCCTCTACTAAATTCTCCAAAGCCTCCCATTTTAAGTCAGCAGTATCTGTAGGAGTTAGTATGGTAGCACTAATTACAGTAATTATGGCAAGGGGTATTGTCCACATAATCCAAAGCCCCTGACCAGGTAGTTGAGTAGTTTTAGATAATTTAATGTAGCGTTTGTTTGCCATGACAAGAATAATGGAAAAGGCAAAAATCCACACATATGAAGTTATATAGGTATGTCCCAGATACCATTCTGTCCCTATAAGAACAACTCCAAAAATCAGAGGTAAAAGCAGTGATCTAAGACGGATAGTAAAAATGTAAAGTATTATAGAAAAAAGACCAATTGCTAGGAAAACAAAGGGCTTAACATAAACTTCATCAAAGGGAGCTAGCCCTAGAGGATAGAAAATAGCCCATTGCAAGAACTCAACAACTGTAGAAAACCAATCAACGGGTAAAGGTATTTTAAAAAGCCATAAAGCTAAAGGAACCGTTCCAGCGGCTAAGAAAAAAATAATAGGCCACATAAAAATAAAGGATAAGACTAGAAAAAACAATAAAGATACAGCCAAGGTTTTGTAGAAAGGAATTGACATATATAAGGATATAAACAAGGTATGGGCTAGGCTGCCTGTTAGTAGTAAAAAGGTGAAACCATCTGCTACCCATTCTAACAGTCCAAACCTTTTCATGTATAAAAGACCTCCAATATTTTATCTAAGCGCTTATCAATGTCGACAACTATAGTAGTTATTTCTTTTTCCTCAAGCTCCTGAATAATTTGGTCATCCTCCCTTGTAGATTTTAGAGGATTGCGTATATAGAATAATAGAATAGATATATTACTGTCCTTTATTAGAAACAAGGTATTAAAAAGTTGAGTTGATAGATTCTTTACTATGAGAAAGACACCTGTTCCGCTTCTTAAAGCATGTTGTTCCATTTTTAGGATATCAGTTATGGAAAAAGAGCTGGAAAAGGGGAGCCGGGCTAAAAAACCATAAATTCTATCAAAATCCTGTAAGTTCCTTCCTGTTAGTCCTTGACGGGAACCCGAGTAGGTTATGAGTTCAACTGATATCCAATTAGATAAGAGATAATAAATAACGGCGGTAGCACATTCAATTATCTGGTCTTCTATGTGATAATTTATTATATCTTTATCTTCGCTGTAGGATGTTTCAATAAAGAAGAGGATTTCTGGCTGTGTGTCAGTTTCATAGTTTTTTACCAACAAGTCTTGAAACTTGGAAGAGAGTTTCCAATGGATTTTCTTTAGGGGATCACCAAAACGGTATTGTCTAATATCGGATATATTTGAAAACTCTTGAGTACTCATCATATTAAGCTTTAGCCCACCCTCATGATCTATCTGTGGAATAGGTAGAGAACCTAAATATAGGATCCTTGGCCAAACATCTAAATATAAGGATCGATAATAGGATTGGTTGGCAAGATCAAGAGTAAAGTTAAAAAAACCGAAAAGATCACTTATTTCTATTTTTTTAATCCCTATTGGGAATCTACCACGAATATTACAATCTATTTCCTCCCTGATAATATGTTGCTGACCAGGCAAAATGCTACAACTGGATTCTTTAAGTGAACCTGTAATCCAAGATTCAGGTGTTTGGTAATAAACCTTAATAAAAGGATATATAAAAAATTTATCGTTATGGATTTCCATTAGTAGTATAGCTTTACTTCCCTTGGTAACCTGCCTTGGCTCTATACTTTGAGTGTAATTAAAATCCAGCACCACCCACAGTGCAGTTGCAAGGGAGAATAATAAAAGTGATACACAAAAGCCTAATCCAATAAAAAATATTCGTTCTCCTGTGTAAAGCCCAGCTAATAAGAGAACAAAAGAGATTGAAATAATATATTTTAGATTTTTAGCCATAGTGAAAATCTCCTATAGGAACATGAACAGAATTAATAATAGACCTTAATATTCTTTCAGGGGTCATCTCCTTTAGGCGTATTTCAGGCTTTAGAATAAGCCTGTGTGCAAGAACGGGAATTACCATCCGTTGGACATCGTCTGGAATTACATAGTTTCGTCCATCAAGCAGGGCATGTGCCTGGGATGCCTTCATTAGAAACAGAGAGCCTCGAGGACTTGCGCCCAGGGTCAAATCAGGGTGATCTCTAGTCATTCCTACCAAGGAGGTAATATAGTCCCGGATTGAATCAGCGACTTTTACTTCCCTGGTTAACTTTTGCAGCTTTAATATTTGGTCCTTACTTGCTACAGACTGTAAGGAGTTCAAGGGACTTCCGTATTGAAATCTGGATAAAATATGCATTTCTTCCCGCTTTGAGGGATATCCTATGGTAACCTTAAGGAAGAACCTATCCAGCTGGGCTTCGGGAAGGGGAAATGTCCCTATATATTCTACAGGGTTTTGCGTGGCTAAAACAATAAAGGGCTGGGGCAGTGGATAGGTCTTTCCGTCCACTGTTACTTGGCCTTCCTCCATAACCTCTAATAAACTGGACTGGGTTTTAGGGGATGTTCGATTAATCTCATCAGCCAATATTACCTGTCCCATTACCATGCCTGGATGATATTCTAGCTCTCCAGTCTTAAAATTGTACATTGAAAATCCAGTAATATCCGATGGCAAAACATCGGGAGTAAACTGTATTCTACGAAAGGTCAGATCAAGGGATTTGGCTAAAGCTGATACCAGGGTGGTCTTTCCGACACCGGGTATATCTTCAATTAAAACATGGCCCTGGCATAGCAAAGCTATGATTATCAATCTTATGGAGTCCTTTTTGCCTACTATAACTTTTTCTATATTTTCTTCCAGGGAATTAATAATAAGTTTCACATCATTCAAACCCTTTACACCTACTTTCTCAGTTAGATGGTGTGGTTATATATATTATAATATAAAAAGGCACTAAACTGGCTATCATAAATGATATATAAACACAAACTGACTATATCAACACAGTGTAAACAATAATCCTATTATTCTTTTTTTTTCTAAGAATTAGTGTATAATTAAGTTAATTGGTTTTTTAAACTAGGAATAAAATGGAGGAGATATAATGCGTTGGGAGCATTTAGTACCAAAAGATTTTAAGAAAATGGTCAAAGAAACTGAGCTTTGCATTGTACCTACAGGATCATTAGAACGTCATGGAGAACATTTGCCCTTGGGATGCGATGCCATAATCTCTCATACCATAGCCTGCAAGGCGGCAGAAATAGAGCCAGCAGTGGTTTTTCCACCTTATTTCATGATGCAGGTCCACGAAGCAGCTTGCTATTCTGGAACGGTAAATTACCCTGCAGCCTTTGCTATAGAAGCTTTTGGATTACTATTAAAATCTATTGCAGCCAATGGATTTAAAAAGATTTTAGTGGTTAATGGCCATGGTGGCAATTCTCACATGTTAGAGTATTTTGCAATGAGTAGATTAGACGAACCCACTGACTATATTTTCTACCATACCATGTATGGTGCCTGTTTGACAAAGGAAGAACGTGAAAAATTAGCTTCTATCTGGGAAACAGACCTATTAGGTCATGCCTGTGAAATGGAAACCTCTCTTTTTATGGCTTGCTGTCCTGGAAAAACAAAATTGGAATATGCACCTAAGCAATCAATAGAACCACTAAACCGTTTCAAACACCTCAGAGATAATGGTATAAACAATGCTCTATGGTGGTATGCGGATTATCCTGAAAATGTAATTGGCAATGCCAGTTATGCATCAGAAGAAAAAGGCAAAGCTGCTCTGGATATTTATGTGAAAGCCTTGGCCCGTGTTATTAAAATAGTCAAGGAAGATACTGAGGCACCACGTCTGCAAAAGGAGTTTTTGGACCGAGTGCAGGCTAAAGGGAATTAATTTGAGTCTTGTGAAAGAATGTTGTCCAATAATTTTTGTATAGTTAACGATATACAAAACTAAAGAAAGGACTGATTCAATGAAATTCACAAATGGTTATTGGTTAATGAGGGAAGGGATAGATGCTTATTTTCCTGCCCATGTCCATGACGTAGAAAAGGATCATAATTTTTTTACAGTCTTTGCACCTCCAAGGCCAATCCGGCATCGTGGGGATACTTTGAACTGCAAACTCATAAGCGTAAGATTTTCATCTCCCATGGAGGATGTAATACGGGTGAGAATTTATAACCACAAGGGAGTTAAACCCAAAACGCCTGAGTTTGAAATTTATGAAGACGAGAATGTAAAAGTACAAATTGAGGATAATGAGAATTATATTTCACTGACTTCTGGAAAGCTTAGTGCAAGAGTTAATAAAAAGGGAGACTGGGGTATTGACTATATTGCTGATGACAGGATTGTCACCAGAAGTGAATGGAGGGGAGTAGGATACATTGAGACTCATGAAGGCGAGACCTATGTTCATGAGCAATTATCCCTGGGCGTTAGGGAGAATGTATATGGACTTGGTGAAAGGTTTACTCCCTTTATAAAAAATGGGCAAACTGTAGATATATGGAATGAAGACGGGGGAACCAGTAGTGAGATAGCTTACAAAAACATTCCCTTTTATATGACCAATAAGGGATATGGCATATTTGTCAACCATCCTGAAAAAGTTTCCTTTGAGGTGGCCTCGGAGAAAGTTAGTCGTGTACAGTTTAGTGTTCCGGGTCAGCACTTAGAGTATTTCATTATATATGGACCTGATCCTAAAGAAGTATTAGATAAGTATACTAAACTAACAGGACGTCCCGGACTTCCTCCCCCTTGGTCTTTTGGATTATGGCTAAGTACTTCCTTTACTACCAATTATGATGAGGAGACCGTAAACAGTTTTGTTGATGGTATGATTGAAAGGGATATTCCTCTAAGCGTATTCCATTTTGATTGCTTCTGGATGAAGGAATTTCACTGGTGCAATTTTGAGTGGGACGAGAGAGTGTTCCCAGATCCGGAAGGAATGTTAAGACGGTTAAAGGCAAAGGGTTTGAAGATATGTGTATGGATCAATCCCTATATTGCTCAGCGCTCTAAGTTATTTGACGAAGGCATGGAAAAGGGATATTTACTTAAAAGGCCAAATGGCGATGTTTGGCAATGGGATATGTGGCAGGCAGGAATGGGCCTTGTAGACTTTACAAATCCTGACGCTTATGAATGGTACAAGTCCCATCTAAGACGGCTTATAGATATGGGTGTGGATACCTTTAAGACGGATTTTGGTGAGAGGATACCTACCGATGTAGCTTACTATGATGGTTCAGATCCCGAAAAAATGCATAACTACTATACGTTCCTATACAATAAAGCTGTGTATGAAGTACTGGAAGAAAAACTAGGAAAGGGACAGGCTTGTCTCTTTGCTCGTTCAGCTACTGCAGGCAATCAGCAATTCCCAGTACACTGGGGTGGAGATTGCACTGCTACCTATGAGTCCATGGCAGAATCCTTAAGGGGTGGTTTATCTCTTTGCATGTCAGGCTTTGGATTTTGGAGCCATGATATTGGTGGCTTTGAACATACTGCAACAGCAGATGTATATAAAAGATGGTGTGCTTTTGGATTGTTATCATCCCATAGTAGATTACATGGAAGTTCCAGTTACAGGGTGCCCTGGCTCTTTGATGAGGAAGCTGTGGATGTATTAAGGCATTTTACCAAACTTAAATGCTCTTTAATGCCTTACCTGTATAATGCAGCATGTCTGGCTGCTGGAAAAGGCATTCCCATGATGAGAAGTATGCATATTGAATTTCCTTATGATCCCATATGCGATTATCTAGATCTTCAGTATATGCTGGGAGATTCTCTGTTAGTCGCACCTATATTTAATGATAGAGGAGAGGCTAGCTATTATCTACCTGAGGGCAGATGGACTCATTTTATAGATAACAGAATCATGGAAGGCGGCAGATGGATTGAAGAAAAGTATGACTATATGAGCCTTCCTCTATGGGTAAAACCAAATTCCATTATCGCTGTAGGATCCAACGATGGAAGACCCGACTACAATTATTGCCAGAATGTAACTTTCCACCTATTCGAAATCCAAGAAGGGAATACTATAAGAACTACAGTTCCTAATCTGGATGGAACAGATGGAATGAAGGTGACAGCACAGAGGAAAGATAATATAATCACAATCCAGGTTGATAATTCACAGCAGCCTTGGAATGTATTACTAAGGAATATAGATTCCGTAGAGGAAGCAAAAGGCGGACAGGTAAGTAAGAAGGAGAAAGGAATCTATGTCAAGGCTGACCCGGGAAGTAGTACGATAGAAATAAGGTTATAATTCTCCTAACAGGCTTATGGCTCTTTTAAGGCCATAAGCCTTAATTTTCTTTGCCTGTACATTAGGGTTAACAGTATATATAATTATAGTTGACAATATATATTTATAATTGCAGGTAGCTTTACACAGATATAAAATATGCCTTGAATCAGTAAACTATTAGGGAGAAGATAATATGCGGGATAGAATTTTAAAGGTGCTTATTGAGAATAATGACAAATTTTTGTCTGGTCAAGCCATTAGCTCATCTTTGGGCATTACCAGATCAGCGGTATGGAAACATATAAAATCCCTTCAGCAGGATGGTTTTGAAATAGAAAGTCGGTCAGGTCTTGGATACCGGCTTATAGCACTCCCAGAGGAGCTGGATCAGGTAACCCTGGTTGAAACCATGAATACCCGGATAATAGGTAAGAATATAGAAATACATCAAGTAATAGACTCTACCAACAACAGAGCACGGGAATTAGCCCTGGAGGGTGCTGATGAAGGTACCCTGGTTATTGCTGAAGCCCAAGCCAAGGGAAGGGGTAGAATGGGAAGGAGCTGGATATCGCCCAGGGGAAAAGGTATATGGATGTCCTTAATACTCAGACCTGACCTTCCTCCAGATCAAGCCCCTCGAATAACTGCCATTATAGCCGTGGCAGTTAGAAATGCATTAAATAAGGCCACTGGTCTGGAAACTGGCATAAAGTGGCCCAATGATATAATAATAGATGGTAAAAAGGTATGTGGCATACTTACGGAAATGCATGCTGATATAGATAGAATCTACTATGTAGTAGTAGGGATAGGTATCAATGCAAATATGACTCAAAAGGATTTCCCCACTGAGATTTCATCCACTGCTGCTTCTTTAAGGATAGCTCTAAACAGTAGTGTGGATAGAAGGCAGATAATAGCACTGGTAATGGATGAAGTAGAAGATATCTATTTTAAGTATCTTATAAATAGGGATTTCCAACAAATTTTGGATCAATGCAGACAGCATTCTGTCACTTTAAACAGACCTGTAAAGGTAATAGGCAGAGATAAGGCTTTTGAAGGATATGCTCTGGATTTTGATGAGGATGGTTCTTTACTGGTAAAAAAGAAAGATGGAGAAATTACTAAAGTTATGTCAGGAGATGTTTCAGTAAGGGGGGATCAGGGGTATGTATAATGGTAAGATTACGGATGTTAAAGGTATAGAGGTAGGACATGCACAAAATATAGAAGCTGGTACTGGATGTACTGTCCTTATATGCCGGCAGGGTGCAATAGCCGGTGTGGATGTTAGAGGATGTGCTCCCGGTACACGGGAAACAGATTTGATGAGACCGGGCAATCTTGTAGATAGAGTGCATGCCATTGTTCTTTCAGGGGGCAGCGCTTTTGGCTTGGCAGCAGCAGATGGTGTGATGGAATTTTTGGAAAAGGAAGGAGTAGGATTTGATACAGGGGTTGCTAAAGTACCCATAGTTGGTGGTGCAGTATTATTTGATCTGGCATACAAGGATTCAAAAATTAGGCCAGATGCATCAATGGGATACCAGGCATGTATAAACGCTATTACCCAAATGGTAGAGCAGGGAAGTATCGGTGCAGGAACTGGGGCTACAGTTGGCAAGGTATTAGGAATGGATTCAGCTATGAAAAGCGGTATTGGGACAGCCAGCATTAGATTGCCAGGAGGCATAGTAGTTGGTGCCATAGTAGCTGTTAATGCTTTTGGTGATGTGGTAGATTTTAATAAAGGGGGTATTATAGCAGGAGCAAGGGATCCACAAAGCGGAAGATTTATAAATACCTCCCATTATCTTATGTCTATCAACAAACATGAAACCAACTTCTCAGGTAATACAACCATAGGAGTAGTGGCAACCAACGCTAAGTTAACCAAGGAACAGGCTAATAGATTGGCTTCAGCTTCCCATGATGGACTGGCTTTAACTATTCGTCCAGTACATACCATGGTTGACGGGGATACAATGTTTGCCCTGTCTACAGGCCAAGTGGAGGGAGATATGGTAGCTATAGCCTGTGCTGCTGTAGAGGTAACTGCAAGAGCCGTAATTAATGCAGTAAAATATGCAAATAAATAAATTATAATTTATATTTTCAACATTAAATTTGTTTACATATTAAAAAACCTTGTAATATATAGTGTTATATATTTTATTTGTTTTATCAAAGTAAATGATAAGTTAAAATCAGCAGGTATTTCTATTAATTTGCTAAACTTTGAAGATGTGAGGTAACTGTTTGGCTTTGATGGAATTTAAGGTAAAATTTAAATGATATCTCCCATATTTGTTGATTGACCAATACTGAAAAGTAAAATAATATGGAGTTAAATCAAACAAATATGGTTAGAGGGGGTTTTATTTTTTGTTTATTATCAAACGAATATTGGGTTATATTGGAAGGTACAGGGGAAAGGCTATTGCAGCCGTGACCCTTTTAATTTTTGTCATTTTTCTCAATATGATTACTCCACTTATTTCTAAGAGTATAATTGACGATGTTATACATGGTGGAAATCGTAAGCTATTACCTGTGCTTCTATTTGCCATGGTAATAATATCAGCTGTAAAAGGATTATCCCTATATTTTCGTGGATATTTCTTTGAGAAGGTTTCTCAAAGTTGTATGTATGATCTTAGAAATGAAATGTTTACCCATTTACAAGGTCAATCCTTTACATACTTTGATAACAACCGCATAGGTGAACTGATGTCAAGGATGACCGGAGACCTTGAAGGTATAAGGGCTTTCATTGCCGGTGGAATAACCATATTTATTGAAAACTTTATCTATTTTGTAGGAACCTCTATTATTCTTTTAGCTATGAATGTCAAGTTGGCCTTGGTCAGTTTGGCGGTTTTGCCCTTCGTAGCCTGGTTGGCCATGAGATTTGATACCCGTATTCGTCCGGCATTTAGTGCCATCAGGGAGCAGCAGGCTGCCCTGAACACTACAACTCAGGAAAATATTGCCGGGGTAAGAGTAGTAAAGGCCTTTGCCAGGGAAGCGTTTGAAATCCAAAAATTCGAAAAGGAAAATAGACTTAACTTAGAGAAAAACGTTAATTCTGCCAGGATATGGGCTAAATTCTTTCCCCTAATGGACTTTATATCAGGTCTATGTGCAGTCTCTGTTTTATGGTTTGGAGGTCGGATGGTAGCTGGGGGAGAGATTTCACTAGGAACATTGGTTGCTTTTAATAATTATTTATGGATGCTAATAAACCCAATGAGAATGTTGGGATGGGTAATCAATGTTATGGAGCAGGCAGTATCTTCCGGTGAAAGAGTTTTTAATGTGCTGGATACTGGATCTATTGTAGTAGATAAGGAAAACCCATATGATCCACAAGAGGTACAAGGTCATGTTAGATTTGAAGGTGTAGCCTTGCATTACGGTGATCACCAAGCCTTAAAGAATATAGACATAGATGCCCCTGCAGGAAAAACCGTTGCAATTATGGGGGCTACTGGAGCTGGAAAAACCTCTATTATCAACGCTCTCAATCGCTTCTATGATGTATCCAGAGGCAGGGTTTTGGTTGATGGAGTGGATGTAAGGGATTGGAAGACTAATACTTTAAGAGAGAATATAGGAATTGTTATGCAGGATGTTTTCCTCTTTTCTGCTACAATTGAGGAAAATATAATGTATGGTAAACCTGATGCTACCAGAGAGGATGTAATAAAGGCTGCAAAAATTGCTGCTGCCCATGATTTTATAATGGAAATGCCTCAAGGATATGACACCATTGTTGGAGAACGTGGTATGGGACTATCTGGAGGACAAAAGCAGAGAATTGCTATTGCCAGGGCAATAATTAAGAATCCTAAGATACTTATTATGGACGACTGTACTTCAGCTGTGGATATGGAAACGGAGTATGCAATTCAGCAGGCACTTAAGGATATTATGGAAGGAAGGACTACATTCATTATCGCCCATAGAATATCTTCGGTTAAAGATGCTGATGAGATCATAGTTTTAGATGACGGGCAAATTGTTGAAAGAGGTACCCATGATCAACTGGTCAAACAGCGAGGAAAGTATTTTGAGATATACTCTCAGCAGTATAAGGATTTCGAGGAATTTACAGAAGATAGGCAGGTGATGTAAGGTGTTAAAAAATAGACTCATAGATGATGAAGAACTGGAAAAGCCTTTTGATATGGACCAGTTTAAGAGACTAGTCAGATATATGAAACCCTATCGTAAACAGATTGTCATAACCCTTATATTGATGATGGTGGCTGCTGTGTGCGGTTTGTTGGGACCATATTTTCTACAAATAGCCATTGATGATTATATAGAAGTTGCTGATTACAGGGGATTAACCATAATTACCATGCTATATCTGGCAACTAACCTGGTAAATATGGTATGTATGAGACAGAGAGTATATATAATGTCATCAGTAGGACAGAAAATCCTGTACAGGATACGGCAGGACCTATTTGAACATATACAGACCCTATCCTTTACATTTTATGATAGTCGGCCTGCCGGAAAAATTTTAGTGCGCATAATTAATGATGTTAACTCTTTGGGAGACCTGTTAACCAATGGTATAATAAATGTTTTAACTGACGTATTCACACTTATAATAGCCATAGTAATAATGGCTTACATTGATGCCAGGTTAACATTGGTTACCCTTTGCACGGTACCTCTATTAATGATATTAGTCGGATTATTGAAAAGACGTATACGTAGAAGATGGCAGGAAGTAAGAAAGAAAAGCTCCAATATGAATGCCTATCTTCATGAAAACCTGGCTGGTATGAGAGTTACCCAGGCCTTTGTAAGACAGAAGGAGACAAGGGATTTATATAATGAGCTAAGTGGAGATATATTTACTACATGGATGCATGCCATTAGGGTTAATAATTTATTCTGGCCTGGTATAGAGTTGATAGGAGTATTAGGAGTAGTATTGGTTTATGTATTTGGTATGAGGTTTTTGGATGCTGGTACCGTCACCGTGGGTGTACTGGTTGCTTTTACCGGCTATGTATGGAGAATATGGCAGCCCATTAACAACCTGGCCAACTTTTATAATTCCCTGTTGGTAGCTATGGCATCTACTGAAAGAATTTTTGAATTATTGGATACCAAGCCAGATATCAAGGACGATCCTGATGCCTATGAGCTGCCTGAAATAAAAGGCGAGGTAAGGTTTGATAATTTACAATTTTACTATGACCCTGAAAAACCAGTATTAGAGTATGTGGATTTTACTGTTAAACCCGGAGAAACTATTGCCTTGGTTGGACCTACAGGTGCCGGGAAGAGTACTATAGTAAATCTAATTAGCCGTTTTTATGATCCCGTTAAAGGAAAAGTATTAATCGACGGGCATGATATAAAAAAAGTTACCTTGGATTCTCTTAGAAAGCAGATGGGAGTAATGCTGCAGGATAGTTTCATATTCTCGGGAACTATCATGGATAATATAAGGTATGGTAAACTGGATGCTACTGATGAGGAAGTAATGAATGCAGCACGCGCTGTACATGCCCATGAATTCATCTCTCAAATGGAAAAGGGCTATTATACCGAGGTAAATGAGCGGGGTTCTAAATTATCTCAAGGACAAAAGCAGTTAATCTCCTTCGCTAGAGCACTGCTGGCCGATCCAAGAATCTTAATCCTGGATGAGGCTACCTCAAGTATAGATACCCAAACCGAGATTTTAGTACAAAAGGGACTTGAACGATTACTAAAAGGTAGAACATCCTTTGTTATTGCCCATAGACTGTCAACCATACGAAATGCAGATCGTATTATGGTAGTTGATCAGGGAACTATAATAGAAGCAGGCAGCCATGAAGAATTACTGGCTCAAAAAGGTGCTTACTATGACTTATATAAAGCACAGTATAAATATCTAAATGCTGTGTAATACTTGATATACTTGTAATTATAAAAATAGTGAACAAAAATGCAATAAGTGTGATTAGGGATTGAGTAAGGGGAAAATGGATCAGTTAAGCCATTTTCCCTTTGGTATCCTGCCTAGGCTACGGTTTTTTTGCATTCCATAAGCCAAGTTTTCTAAAGCCAAATCAGCGAAGGCGATCACTTGTCAACAGCCATTATATGAATAAAGATTTAAAGGCCGAACTGGCGGAACAGGTTAAATTGTGTATTTTAAATAAAATTTTCACAAAGCTATGGAGAAATATAAAAATCTATGCTATACTATATTATAGTTGATAATGATTATCAATATTGATTATACAAGAGGAGGATCATAATGCCTTTAGCACATGGAGAAAAATTATCCACCTATAGAATTCAAGCATTACCTAGTTCACATTTATTAAAAGTTCTGGGTTTCAGAAAGGGGACACAGTTTACAATTCAAAGTAAACAACCTTTTAAGGGGCCTATAGTAGTCAAGGTTGGTAATAGAAGCATAGCCATTGATTATGATATTGCAAATGAGATTCTGGTTGAGGAGGTTGTACAAAATTGAATTGTCATGGAGACGCTGCTGCTCAGGTGAAACCCGGTAATAATAAAATGAAAATATTGCTTATGGGAAATCCCAACGTGGGTAAGAGTGTAGTATTCTCAAAACTCACAGGTGTTCATGTAGATAGTTCAAATTATACAGGAACTACAGTGGATTACACCATAGGCGATATTAATTTTGGTAAGCAACAGGGTGTAATGATAGATGTGCCCGGTACATATTCCCTGGAGGCTACATCGGAAGCAGAGAAAGTTGCTGTTGCTTTACTGGAAGAAGGCGCAGATGTTGTCATTTGTGTACTGGATGCTACCCATTTAGAACGAAATCTAGGCTTGGCATTTGAATTAAAGGAATATCCTATTCCTATAATATACTGCCTAAACCTAATGGATGTTGCTGAAAGACAAGGTATTAAGATTGATGCAGAAAAGTTGGCTGAGGAACTGGGCAGTCCCGTAATTCCAACTGTAGCCATTAAAAATCAGGGTCTGCGGGAGCTAATGCAGACGGCTGTTAAGCTGTCAAAAGAGAGAAAAGATTCTGAGCCAAAATTAGATGAGGAAGAAAAATGGAACAGGATAAAGGAGATAGTCAGTAAAGTTCAAGCCCAGGTTGATAAGGAGCTTACCTTTATTGAAAAATTAGAAGACTGGACTATACAACCCTGGCCTGGAATACCTATTGCAATATTGGTGCTCATTGCTTCTTTGGGAGTAGTAGTAGGGGGCGGGAAAGCTTTAAGAGCTGTAGTCCTTTTACCCTTGGTCAAGCAGGTTATTGTGCCCTTTCTTACTAAGATAATATCCTTGGTAATACCTGCAGGCATATTTAGAAATGTTTTAGTAGGAGAGTTTGGTATTTTGGTCATTGGTATAGAATGGCCTTTTGCACTTATCCTTCCTTATGTCTTTTTATTCTATGTTGTCTTTTCTTTCTTAGAAGATAGTGGGTACCTACCCAGAATCGGCGTTTTAGCAGATGGAGTGCTTAGGCGTATAGGTATTCAGGGAGGTAATATCATACCCATGATGCTGGGTTATGGCTGTGCTGTTCCTGCCATTTTAGGTACTAGAGCTGCAAATACTAATAAAGAAAGGATAATGGTAGCTGCTTTAGTTTCCTTTGCTGTTCCATGTGCTTCTCAAAGCGGAGCCTTTTTTGCTCTTTTAGGAGATAAATCTATTTTTGCTTTGATATTTGTTTACCTCTTATCCATACTAGCAATGCTGGCAGTAGGAGTTATATTAGACAGGATAATACCAGGTAAAAGTCAGCCTATGCTATTAGAGGTACCTAATTTATTGTTACCGGATAAGGATGCCTACAAGAAAAAACTGAAACTTAGAATGAAGCATTTCATGATGGATGCTGAAGGCGCTATGTTTATCGGTATAATTGTGGCAGCAATTATTGCAGAAACCGGCATACTTAATGAATTCAGTAAGTTACTAGGTCCCTTTGTCGAGGGATGGCTGGGGCTGCCAAAAGAAGCTAGTCTTTCCCTATTGCTGGGGATAATTAGAAGGGAACTGGCAGTACTTCCCATGTTGGAAATGAATTTAAATACATTACAACTAACTGTGGGAGCTATTGTAGCCCTATTCTATTTACCCTGTTTATCGGTTTTTGGCGTGCTTACGAAAGAGTTCTCCTTAAAAACAGCTCTGTTTATTGCATTAATTACCATCGTTTCTGCCTTCTTATTCGGAGGATTATTTAACCAAGTTGGCCGCCTTATATTAGGATTGATGGGGTAGGATACAATGATAAGAACATGCACAAAATGGATAGAAAAAATTTGTTCAAAATATGATGTCTTAGTAGAACTGTACTGCCTCTACTACAGGGGCATAGTTAAAAATGAAATAGCCCTGGCCAATATAAGAAACTGGGATAGGGTATTATGTATTGGGGGAGGATCTATTCCCTCAACGGCTATAGAGATCGCGAAACAAACAAAGGCTCAGGTTCATGTGGTGGATATAGATAGCAAAGCTGTAAAATCCGCCAGGAATGTGGTATCCAGACTGAATTTACAGGAAAAAATAACTGTATTTAATGCAAGAGGACAGGATATAGACATAGAACCTTACGATGTAATTCATATAGCCCAGCAGGTAAGTCCAAAAGAAGAGGTACTGGAAAATATATGGGAGAAGTCAAGGGAAGGAAATAGAATAATAGTGAGGGTGCCAAGAAAGATATTAAAACCTCTTTATTCTAACATAAGCGATGACTTTATAAGTGATAAAGCTATAGAAATTAGTAGTTTTTCATTAGAAAGCAGGGGTAAAACTATGGATGAAATTCTGCTTATGGTAAAAATCTAAGGTGACTAATATGAAAGAAAAACATTTTAAGGGTTTCCTTTATGCCCTGGGTGCTATAGCAGTAGTACTTATTATAATAAAAACCGATTGGAAAGAGGTAGCTGACCATATCAGGTCCCTATCCCCCAAAACAATAGCCTTATTGCTGCTGGCGCAATGCATTACAAAGCTTCTTTTAGCCCTGCAATGGAGGTCGATGGCTCTACGGGTTAAACAAAATGTGTCTTTTTTGGACATGCTCATGATGAATGCAAAAGGAAACGTGGTAGATGCTATTACCCCGGGGGTAAAGGCCGGTGGAGAGTTGGCAAGGGTCTATGAACTGAAAAAAAGGTTAAGGATAGATTTTGGAAAAGCCATAATTATTATCGGTCTACAGAAAACTCTAAGTCTTCTTAGCTTTATTTTTTTGACTCTGCTAAGCCTAATTTGGTTTAGCTTTACAATGAGTATAAAATATAGGCATTATTTATATGTCTTTTCTCTGGTTTTAGTTATGTTTGTTGTTTTTTTAGGAATTATAATCTTGTTTTCCTTTAAACCCGCTTTGGTTAATAAGCTACTTAGAAAGTTTTTAGGTAAAACCAGATTGATGGACAAAATAGATAAAACCCTTATAGACTACAGTAGCATAATAAGAGATTTTTTAAGGGATAAGAGGAAATTCTCTTTTCAAATGTTTCTTGCCCTTTTTATTTGGATTTTTTATGCTTTTAAGCTGTTGTTGGTTTTGAGGGGGCTAGCTATAAAGATGGACTATATATCCATAGGGGCTATAACCTTTCTTACTTATATAATGGGAATGGTCCCTATGCTTCCGGGTAGTGTAGGTAGTTTTGAAGGTTCCATGTTGATTCTCCTAATTATTAGGGGAATATCTATGGAGATGGGGTTAACTGTAGCTTTTATTTTTAGATTTGTAACTTTCTGGTTTGAATTTGTAATAAGCGGTTTTATTTTGATGCTGGATAATGTCTTTGCTTTAGCAAGAGACAGGAAAGGTGATAATAATGTTGAGGTTAGAATGTGATAGATTGTCAAAACTGCATATACTACCCAGTGCAATCACCTACGTAAATATGTCCTTAGGGGCAATAGCTATTTTTATAAGTACAAACAATACCCCTGTTAATATTAAAATTGCTGCTTTATTAGTTGTAATAGCGGGGATTACTGACAAACTGGATGGTTATGTGGCTAGAAAGCTGAGGATTACTAGCAAATTCGGTAGGGAACTTGATTCTTTAAGTGATCTGGTATCCTTTGGAATGGCTCCCATTGTATTGTGGTGGAACATAAATAACGGGTTATTGGGAATAAGGGAAATTACAGTATCATTATTGTTTATAGGTGGAGGTATATTTAGGCTGGCAAGGTACAATATTTCAACGGATGAAAGATATATAATAGGCCTCCCCATAACTGTAGCAGGGATGGTCATGGGAGGAAAACATTTACTGGATACGGTGTATAGATTGAAATTAGTAAGTCAAAGCACCATAAATTTAGAGAATACCTTTATTATAGTTTTGTTATCCCTTCTAATGATAAGTAGTTTTAAAGTTAAAAAGACTTATTTGAAACATTTATAATTATCCGAGTTTAGCTCGGATTTTTTTATTTCTATTTGCCGGATTATATCTATCAGGCATTCCTTGAAAGACAAAAACTTGTGATATATAATTAATTGGAAATATTTAAAGTACAGGAGGGCATATGGTAACTAGAGAAGACGTGGCTAAAAGGGCACATGTTTCAGTAGCAACAGTATCAAATGTTATTAATAACAAGCCAGGGGTTAGTAAGGAAGTTAGAGAATTGGTTTGGAAGGCTATCGATGAATTAGGGTATAAACCTAATTTAGTGGCAAGAAGTCTAAAGACCCGTGAAACTAATCAGATAGCCCTGGTTACCAACGGTATTTCCAACCCATATTTTGCAGAACTGGCTTTAGGGATGGAGGAAGAGGCCTTTAAAAATGGTTACATTATCTCCATTTTAAATGCCCGGGAGGATAAAGAGTATATTGATGAACTTATCAAGCGTCAGTTCGATGGTATTGTTATGTCTACAGATAAGCTAGCAATAGAGGATGTTAATAGGTTTACAAGGTATAGAATACCAACAGTGTTTGTTGGTAATGAAGGATATAAGGGGTTTGATCCTGAAATTATATTGGTGAACCTGGACCTTTATGCAGGAGCAGTCAAGCTATTGGAATATGTTGTTAATAGCGGTCACCGAAGAATAGGTTTTTTGACTGCAAGAAGATTAAGGTCTTCAAAGGAACCAGACTATAGATTACAAGCCTACCGTAAGGTATTATCAGATCATGGTATTGAATTTGACCCGGATATTGTCTACATAGATGGTGATACTCCGGATTATGCCTATTCAAGCGTCATAGAAATGCTAACCCGCTATAAACGGCCGACTGCCATCTTTACTGGCAATGACTACCTAGCCCCTGCTGTTTATTCTGCTATCAATGATCTAATGCTGAAAATACCTTATGATGTTTCAGTAGTGGGATTTGACAATCTAAATCTTAGCCGTTATCTGACACCCCCTTTAACCACTGTCCATGTACCCCATTATGAATTAGGTAAAAAAGTTATGGAACTCCTTTTAAAAAAGATAAAAGGGGATAAGGTGCAAAACGTTAATATGGAAACCATGGTGATTGTGAGAAAATCCTTATTTCCAAAGAAATAACCCCTTGACATTTTCGACGTAATATTGTAGTCTTATTATAGACGTAAGTGTTACGTCGAAAGTTTTTTAGGGGGGCCAACTAATATGAGTAAATATCCTGATTTAACTGAGGCAGATAGCATTATCATGGAAATCCTATGGCGGGATGGTGTATCCACCAGCATGAAAATTCAAAAGGAAGTTAAGGATATACTTAACTGGTCACGTCAAACCGTAAATACATACCTAAATAGGCTTATGGAAAAAGGCCTGGTAGGAGTCAAAGAAGGAAACAGGAGATCATACAGTTACTACCCTATTGTTTCAAGGGAAGAATATGCTGCTGATAAGGCCAACAGTGTAATTAGCAAGTATTACGGAAATTTACCTCATATGATTGCTAGATTTGTAGAAGCCGAAAAAATTACTGATGACGACCTTGATGAACTGGAAAGGCTGATTCAGGATTTGAAAGGTAAGGGGGGCGAGTAAAATGCCTGCCCTATTAAAAGTATTATTTCATATTTCCCTTATGGCATCTTTGATGATAGTTGTAGCCATAATAATTAGAAGGAGCATGGCAAAGAGAATTAGCCCAGCAATTATGCTAATTCTTTGGGGAATGGTATTATTGCGCCTATGTCTGCCTTTCACCGTATATAGCCCTGTACAAATATATGAATTATTACCTGGGACATCTACTTTGGAACCGTCAGCAACTGATCTGGCTAATACTAATGAATTATATTTAGATTCTACCAATATGATTAATAGGAATATATCGGTTTATAGACAGGTCAGTCAAACTGATAACCATAAAAACCTTTTGCCTTCTTCACATGAAGGGAAACCTTTATTGAAAGAAGTCAATCAAGGAGCAAAAAAAGACAATTTTTCCCTATGGATGATTGTTTCATTTATATGGATTACAGGTACCATATCTATTTTATTAGCTACTATAAGGAAAGCAATATCGTTTAGGCGCAGGCTTAGGTTTTGTAAACCAATTACCCATAAAAATATAATACAGATGAAAGAAGACCATATGGCAAGTGTTGGAATAAAAAAGTATATTCCACTAATAGAGTGTGATTTTGTAAAGACACCTGTTGTATTTGGATATTTTAAACCAAACATTCTTTTACCAGCATCTTTTATTGAAAACATGAACAGGGACATTTTAAACAGTATTCTATTTCACGAGGTTTATCATATAAAGAGGCACGATATACTTATTAACTATATCTGGTTACTGGCAAAGGCTATTCACTGGTTTAATCCATTGGTATGGATAGCATATAGCCTGTATCAGGAAGATGTTGAACTTTACTGTGATCAAATGGTGGTAAAACATCTAAGTAAATGTGATCCATTAATATACGGCCAGTCACTGATAGAGGCTGTTCGCATTTCAAAAAATACAAGCATACCCATTCCATCTATTACTACCTCCCTGTATAGGAATAAGTCCAGACTGAAGAAGAGGATTGTACGGATCGTAAAGCTCGAAAAAAATTCCAAAACTTTGACTTGTATATCCATATTTCTAGCAACTTTGATGTTAGTTATGGGGTTTACTACCGCTTGTCAGAAAACTCCCGACAGTCCTATAGTTATCGGCAAGGACGGCAGTAAACTGGAGGAAGCAATAAGATCCAGTAAAGAAGGTAAAGAAAGAAAAGACAAGACTTCTTTGGTAGAAAGGTATACAGACTCTTTTGCTGGCGCAGATAAGAAGGTTACTGTTAACATAGATGCAGAAGTAATTGTGCCTGAAGGAGATGTACCGGTAGTTGAGGTTAAACCATACAACATACCTATGGATCAGATTAAAGATATTACTAAGGTATTGTTTCGTGGAAATGTTGCCTATGAACCTCAAATAGCTATGACCAAATCCCAGTTGGAAGATAAGATTATAAAGCTTAAAAAAGAAATGAGCAATGAGGCAGCCTTACTGGAAGGATATGGGGGGAATAATGAGGCTGTGGAGGAAATAAAAGCTGATTACCAGCAACGTATTGCAAGGTATGAGGAAATGTATTCTATCGCGCCTGAGAAAGTGACTCTTAAAGAAACAGATTGGAATTTTCATCCACAGTTATATTATATGGATAAGGTGGAGGCTGATGCCAGTGTACGCCCAGAAGAGGATATTACAGCTGAGCAGTTATATGATGCAGAAACCTTTATTGCCGTAACTAGGATTGACGATTATCATGCTATGATACAGGCCTATAATCATGAAAAAGGTAACTACCATTCTCATGGAGTAGCCTTTGATATGGGATCTAGAATGCATGATGTAAATTTTGCAACCTGGGACCCTGCTGATTCACGCCCCATGAAGATGACAAAAGACCAGGTCATTGATATGGTAGAAAATGCCCTTATAGAGATGGGAATAAGGAACATGAGATTGGATAGCATTAGAGCTTACGGTCATTACAAGGATTATTACACACCTATTCCTGAAAATTCCAAAGCAGCTCTTAGCATGGCTGCCGGAGGAGGAAAGAGGCCAAATATACCAGAACCTGCCGAAGGGGAGGATGTATACACCTATTCCTTAACCTTTGTTCCCACATATGGAGGAGTTGCTATTTATAATATGGAAAGATTTACTCTAGGCAGCCATGATGATCAGTTTATCCATATCTATCCTCATGAAAGCCTGAATGTGAATGTCAATAACCACATGATTACCTACTTTAGCTGGAGTTCACCTATGGAGATTGTGGATGTTGAAAGTGATAATGTAGACGTCATTGATCTTGAAGAAGCGGTAGCCATATTCAAAAAACAGATGCAGCTAGAGTATAACATTGGTAAGCTGTCCCGGTATGACCCCAAGCATAATGATTACAATGAAGTCATTAAGAACATCCAATCAGGTGAAATCAATATAACAAATATACGCCTATGTCTGATGCGTTTGCTTATCAAGGACCGACCTGGTGCTTATCGTATGGTACCAGTATGGATATTTGAAGGAACTGAAAAGCTGGTCGGTGAGAATCTGGACATATTGAACAAAGGTTATCTATCACCAGTACCAGGTCCTGGGGGAGATAAGTCTATCAATACTTATGCCATAATTAATGCTATAGATGGAAGTATTATAGATGGAAATAAAGGTTACTAAAAAAGTGCTTGACAAGGTTGAGGGCAGATACTACAACATAAGTAACAAGACTTAATAGTCAGTTGTAAAAGCTATGACTAAGTCATAGCTTTTACAACTCTTTAATCAAGAAGGAGGAAGACAATGATAACCTTAACAAAGCCTGAGTGGATATTGATGAATACTCTATGGGAGAAATCTCCCCTTACCTTGTCAGGTGTTATAGAGGCCGTTGGAGATCAGCTGGACTGGAAATATACTACCTATTCTACTTACTTAAAACGACTATGTGATAAGGGCGTTGCCCGTTATGAAATGCTGGGCCGGGATAAATTCTATTATCCAGCTATTGATCGAAATAAATGCATACGTGCAGAAAGTGAAAGCATACTAGATCGAATATCCGGATCAGGCTTAAAAGATCTATTAGTATGCATGATTAAGGAAAGCAGCTTATCCTCAGAAGATATGCAGGAACTAAAAGAACTCTTTGATGAGCTTGCTGATAAGGAGAATGAAAAATGAATACTTTTATAGTAGATCTAATTTGGGCAAATATATCAGCTAGTTTGGTTTTTGCAGTGATTCTTCTAATCAAAAGAGCTTTAGGTTCACGAATGTCTGCCAGATTTCAGTATGCTATATGGTTTCTGCTGATTATACGCCTGTTGATACCAGTAAACATTAAAATAGGGTATTCATTTTTTAATATTCTCCCTCTATCTCATGAAGCATTTAACAAAACAGTAGAACATATTGAATCTAAAGACCATATATCTAATGGTACAAGGGCTAGTGCCTATGATAATGGTATATTTACAGATTTAAACAAGACAAAATTAAGTTATCCCATAAAAGAAACCAGGCTTGATGTGAAGGAATTGGGAAATAATGAGAGGAATTTTGACTCTAAACCAAGAGAAAAAATTATTAAGATAAATGTAAAGACTATTCTACTTAGGATATGGGTGTTGGGAGTATTAGTCGCTTTAAGTCGTGTAATAAGGGGTTATGGAGGTATTTACTCTATTAGAAAGAAAAGTGAAGGCCTTTGGGATAGTAGGGCTTATAACATATTATCCCAATGCAAAGAAAGGCTTGGAATAAAAAAGGATATCCCCCTGGTATTTCAGGATATAATAAAGACTCCTGCACTTACGGCTTGGTTTCGTCCTCTTATACTGCTGCCAACAAGACTAATAAAAGACCGTACTGACAAGGAACTGGAATTTATTTTTTTACATGAGTTAAGCCACTACAAACGAAGAGATCATCTTGTCAGATTTTTGCTAACCATATTAAAAGTTGTATATTGGTTTAACCCTATTGTTCACATTGCAAACTCTTTGATAATTGATGATATGGAAACAGCTTGCGATGCAGAGGTAATTGAAAAAATTGGTGTTGAAAGTCGAAGAGCCTATGCTCAAACTTTAATTAGTCTATTTAATACTAATAATCCCTTTGCATTTAGCGGATTAGCTATGGGAGCTGGCAAAGGGCGTATTGCGGCGGAAAAACGAATTAGGGGTTTGTTTAAGCCCAATAAAACCAGAATGTCAGTAAAGACCATATCCCTTTTACTAGTAGGGATAATAGGTATTGTATGCTTTACCACAGCCTGTCAGCCTACACCGGAAGGACCTGTTGTCATAGGCAAGAGCGATGGCAAGTTGGAGAAAATTATTCAATCAAAAGCAGATTCTGAGGGAAGCAACGCTAATCAAAACAGGCAGGTTGATTTTTCAGAGTATAGTGAATCTTTCCAAGGTGCAGATGAAAGAGTAACTATTAATATTAATGCAGAGGTTACACTACCCACCGGTAATATGCCTGTAGTAGAGGTTAAGCCTCGCTATATTGACATGGATCAGGTTAAAGCTATGGCAGAAGTATTGTTTCAAGGCAGCATTGCCTATGAACCTAAAGTAGGCTTTAGTAAGGCAGATCTAGAGGAGGAGATTATAAAGCACAAGCAGTTTATTAGCAACGAGCAGGCTATACTGGAATACTATGGTGGAGACCAGGCTATCGCTGAGATGGTTAAGGCAGAATTTGAAAAGCGCATTGAAGAATTTGAAAATATATATCAGGATGCTCCAAATACAATTGAGGTAAAAGAAACCGATTGGACATTTAGACCTAGAGCATATTATGAAAATATGGCCATATTGGGAAATGAATTTAATGAGGATGATGAAGAGTCAAGGGAGTTACAAAAATACTATTATGATTCAGATATGATAATTCTTGATTCAAAAGTGCTTGATTATAATGCAAGGATTACCGTATTTAATCAGGATACCACAAAAAACATCTACCACTATGCTCATTTTTCTATGGGATCCAGTTTTATAGGCAATGAGGGAAGTATACCTACCTGGGATTCTCTTGATTCCAGACCTGCAAAATTGACCCTAGAGGAGACCATTGATATGGTTCAGGACACTCTAGCTCAAATGGGTATAACCAATATGGTGCTATCAGACTGTTATACTTTAGGTAAGCCCTTACCAGGTATGATGATATCTGATTTTAGTAGTGCATCATCAGATATACTAAAAGAAGATGGAATTAATGAAGTTGTAGATATAGAAGGGAATCTAGATAAAAATTTCATTGATAAAAATGAAGATGAAGTCTATGGGTATAGAATGACTTTTGTTCCTTCATATGAAGGAATTGCAGCCCATGATGTAGCTCCATTTAGCAGTTTAGATAGTAGCGCCAGTGATCAGTATGCGCATACTTACCCCTATGAACAACTGAGGGTAACTGTGCAAAATGATGTAATAACTAGTCTGTACTGGGATTCTCCCATGGAACAAGTACAGGTGGAAAACAGCAATGTACCTGTAATTACTTTAGAAGAGGCGATAGAAATATTCAAAAAGCAGGTAAAGATGGAATATACAATAAGCAAATTGCTCGGTAGCTCTGATGATATAGACTCAGGGGAGATAAATATTACCGATATATGTCTTGGGCTGATGCGTATACGAATCAAGGATCGGCCTGGAGCTTACCGTATGGTGCCTGCATGGACTTTTTTAGGCTATGAAAATCTTAATTATAAAGATAATGATGGTAATTCACAGGTGACCGCTCCAGATAGTCTATACCCTTATGTGGTTATTAACGCCATTGACGGCAGCATTATTGATATATCTAAGGGGTATTAATGAAAAGATTTGATACTTAATAGAACTAGCTTGTTGAACTGGCGAGATATAGGCGAGATTATAGGGAAACTTATATGGACGTGAAAGGACTAAAAGTATAGTGAATGAAATAAAAGTGGATTTAAAAAGAGCCATATATAACTTACCCTTTTTTTTAACTTGTACTGCTATGGTTATAGTAATAGCTATAGGTGCAGGGAGAGAGCTGATTTTTCCCGGGGATATTGATATTGGTTTAAGCTCCTATTATCATGGTCAGCTAATATTTAAGGCCCTGTCATCAGACATTGTCCTTATGGTTGTTCCCATCCTTTGTACATTGCCCTATACAGTGGCCTTCCTGGAAGAATACAGTAGCGGGTTTATAATGCCTTATCTTATAAAGTGTGACAAAAGGGCTTATATAAAGGGTAAAGTTCTTGGTGCTGGTATATCGGGAGGCCTATCCCTGGCAACAGGCGTATTGCTATCATACTTTATTGCATATCTGGTGTACAGTCCCTTGGAAGTTGCTGATCCCACGGCTATATCTCCCTTAAATGTTCTAGTAAGGAAAACCCTAGTGTATTTTTTGTGCGGGTCTTTATGGGCTTCCCTAGGCTCTCTCCTTGCCAATGTAACTTTGAGCAAATATATGGCTTATGCGGCTCCTTTTGTTATTTATTATGTGCTGGTTTTCCTGTCAGAACGCTATTTCCACGGTATATATGTTATCAATCCCAAGGAATGGTTAGCACCTAAGGAATTTTGGATTGGTGGAGATTGGGGGATTATACTGCTGCTTATTCTACTTAACATAATAGTAATGCTGATAAACGATGTCATAATAGAGGGAAGGATTGATGGCTAATGCTGGGACTATATCAGATTTGGGAGATATGCTGGTACAACTTTCGAAGATGGAGAAAAAATCCTCGTATAATAATCACCTTTGGTCTAGCCTTTGTATTATGCTTTCTTTTGACGGATAATGCTATCCGGTTTAGCTACGAATATAATACCATTATACAGGTTATAGAACCCTTTGTATGGACATTCGGTGACAGCAACTCCATACTTCTAGCTTCATTGTTACTTATTCTCCTATTCTCTGATATGCCATTCCTGGATGCCGGAGTCCCTTATTTTCTTATGCGTACCAGTAGATTAAAATGGCTGATGGGACAGATTCTTTATATATGTCTAGCAGTTTTTATATACATGGTTTTTATATTAGTATCAACCATTGTAATATGTGCTAAAAATGCCTATGTGGGTAATATGTGGTCAGAAACGGCTGCTATACTAGGTTATTCAGGAGCCGGACAGGTTGTAGCTCTTCCTAGTTCCGTAAAGACTATGGAGATGTCCACCCCATATGAATGTATGGTTACCATTTTTTTATTGATGCTATTATATACTCTATTATGTGTGCTTATAATGTTTGTCATGAATCTAAGAAAAGGCCATTTTTGGGGGATATTAAGCGTTTTTATTTTTAACTTATATGGTTTTCTATTAAATCCCCAGTTGTTTAAGGAGATACTAAAACTTAGCCAAGATCAATTATATATAGCCAATGTAGTCACGGGATGGGCGTCACCCCTTCAGCATGCAACATATCATATGCATAATTTTGGTTATGATCTATTACCTAAATTATGGCAAACTTATTTTATATATGTTGTATTAATATCCATGTGTCTTTTATTAGCCTTATTGTCCATAAGAAAATACAATTTTAACTTTTCAGGGGGACTAAACTAATGGATAAAAATAAGAGAGATATAGCCATTAGTCTGCAGCATGTATATAAATCCTTTGGAGATGAGGAAGTATTACATGATGTCAATCATAATTTTGAAGAGGGAAAAATCCATGGCATAGTGGGTAACAATGGCAGTGGAAAGACGGTGCTATTCAAATGCATATGTGGCTTTCTCCGTCCTACAAAGGGAAGGATACTGGTAGATTATCAGCAGGTGGGCAAGGATGTGGATTTTCCTGAAGATATGGGAATAATCATTGAAACCCCTGGTTTTTTGCCCTATGCCACAGGTATGAAGAATCTTCAAATTCTGGCCTCTCTTAAGCGGAAAATAACCAGTAAGGAAATTACTGATGCTATACGACGGGTGGGACTTGATCCCCATATGAAAAAGCCTGTAGCCAAATATTCTCTAGGCATGCGCCAGCGTTTAGGCATTGCTCAGGCAATAATGGAAGATCCTAGAATATTAATTTTGGATGAGCCTTTTAATGGTCTGGATAAACATGGAGTGTTCCAGATGCGACAGCTTATAAAAGAGCTTAAAGATCAGGGTAAAACCATATTGCTTGCAAGCCATAACCCGGCTGATATTGAAGAGCTATGCGATAGCGTTTGTGAGATGGACAGAGGAAGATTGACGGTGGTGAGATAGTGGATAGCAAAAAATTAGAACCCATAATAGTCGTACGGAACTTAACCAAAATATACAGGACTAGAAAAATCCCACTAAAGGCGTTGACATCAGTGGATTTAGATATTATGCCTGGTGAGTTTGTTGCCATAGTTGGCACATCAGGCAGCGGAAAGTCTACTTTGCTTTCACTTCTAGCAGGTCTTGAGCCTCCCAGTACCGGGCGTATTATTATAAAGGGTAGGAGTATTCATAGGATGAGTGAAAAACAGCTGGTTGGTTTCAGGCTTAAGCATATTGGTTTTGTATTTCAATCCTTTAATCTTTTTGACATGCTGACAGCACAAGAAAATGTAGCTTTACCCTTAATGGCACAGGGCGTAGGAAGACAGGAAAGGATGGAAAGAGCAAAGCAGCTCCTAACCTTATTCGGCCTTGAAAAGCATTTGCATCACAAACCCAGGGAATTATCAGGAGGGCAGCAGCAAAGAGTTTCTATCGCACGTGCTATAATAGGTAATCCTGATATACTTTTTGCGGATGAACCTACGGGAAACCTTGATTCAAAAAATGCAGATCAGATAACGGATATATTAAGGGATATATCGATAAAAAATGGAACTACAATTCTAATGGTAACCCATGATATGGAAAAGGCAGCAAAGGCAGATCGCATTATTTGTATTGAAGATGGACGAATAGTAGACAGGGAGGAAAAAGGATTATGAAAAAAGTGGCTACTATTATATTAACTGTTATTATTCTGACAGCCTATATTCCAGTTACATACGCTGCAGGAGATAAACTGGCAATCGATAACAAGAATGTATATGAGGGCATGATAAATTCATATTCACAGGGTTACAGACCTGATGTCAAGGATGGAAAAGCAATAGTTATACTACCCTTAATATATGAAGGAGCCAATAAAATAGTTGATGAGAAGATAACTGTTACACCTGACCTGGGGGACCCCTTGGATTCACCTTTTTCCTTTTCCAACTATCAGATGACCGTTTCTTTAGCTGATAATGTTGTAAATGGTGGGAAGGCCAAAGTACCAAGTTTTCTGGTTCGTCTTGAACTGCCCTTATCAGCAAACCGGATAAATGGAACTTATCCTGTAATAATAAATACTAGTTTCTTAGTCCAATCAGAGGGAAAAGAAAAACCAAATGTTACGGAGCAATCCAAAGATCCAGAGGAAATAACTGATGAATCTAGTCCAAAGGAACAGGAACAAGTTAAGGATATTATAGAACAGGTAGAGCAGACTTTTACTGTGTATGTGACTATTACTGATGGAAGAGATCCCCAATCATCTGAATCTGAACAGGAGCCTGAAGAAGAACCTGAGCCAAGACCCCAGCCTAAAATTATCATGGATGAATATAAGGTTAGTCCTCAGATGGTCATGGCGGGGGATAGTTTTGATGTAATGGTAAGGCTTAAAAATACAGAGGAAGACTGGAGCACATACAATATAAAGGTAACATATAAAGGCGAGACTCATGATATTCTTCCTAATGACAAGACTAATACATTTTATATAGATGAGATATCAAATAATAAGACTCATGAGCTTAACTTAAAGATGAGAACTCGATTAGATGCAGAGCCCCGCCCCCATAAAATCCTACTAACCATAGAATATGAAGATAGTGCACGCACTGCCTATACCATGAACGAGGAGATATTGGTGGAGGTAAGACAGCCTCTTAGACTGGAGGTAGATGAAGTCAATATTCCATCTAGTGTTAATGCAGGAGAAAGTCTGCCAATTACCATGAATATTTTTAATATGGGAAAAAGTACTCTATATAATGTACGATGTACCCTTGAGATGCCGGGAGTAATTCCTGATGGCAGTGCCTACCTTGGAAACATGGAGCCTGGTACATCAAATAGTACAGAAATTTATGCCTTCTTTGGGACGTTAGATATGGGAAAAGATGAATATTCAAAGGCCGAAGTATCAGGTGATGATGCAGGTAAATATGGAAGATCTGAAGGGATTATGACTATTACTTATGAGGATGAGTATGGAGAAGTATACACAAAAACAGTAGAGTTGGCAACAAATATAGAAAAACCTATTATTGGTGATATTAGGGAAGAACAGGAAGAAGATAAACAAAAACCTGAAAGAGCCTCCCAATGGTGGGTGTCCATAGCTTTAGCTACAGGAGTAATAATGATATTATCTACTACCATATCCTACAAGAGAAAGGTTAAAAAACTAGAGATGGAGTATGGCAATGAAGATATATGATACTGTATATCTGGCAGCTCTTAATCTATATAGACGATGGGTAAGGTCATTGTTGACCGTTGTGGGGGTAGTGATTGGAACTTGTAGTATTATTCTCATGGTATCTATAGGTTTAACTAATCTTGCCCAGTTTGATAAAATGCTAGAGAGTGCTGAGTTTACCCAGATTCAAGTAGTGGGACCAAACTACGGCTCAGAGGGTAGAAGCAGTATAAAATTGGATGATGCTGCGATTAAGGCTTTAGGTAATTTAGATCACGTGAACAAGGTGGTGCCAACAAAGAATCTATTAATGTATGGGGAGATAGGCAACTATTATGCAAACTATTTGAACGTGATGGCGGTTCCTGCAGGTGAACTTCCCTATATGGTTGAGCTGAAAGAAGGCCGCTATCCTTCAGAGAATAGTTCTATGCCAGAGGTAATAATAGGTATGGGTGTAGCCAGGCAATTTATACAGGATGAGAGTGATTATCAAGACAGAGAATACCAAGGGCCATCTATTGATTGGTTAAATAGCACTATTGATCTGTATTATGGTGATAAGGATATTTTAGACAATTCAGATGTACCCAGTTCACGAAGATACAAAGCAAGAGTTGTGGGAATTATTAAGGATGAGGATGATAAAAACCCTAGTTATGCTATCTATATGGACCTGGATAAGGGCAAAAACATATTGCAGAATAATTATAAGTTGGCAAAGGCATTAAATCAGCAGATTAATACGTATGAATTGGTTTATGTCTATGCCAGTACAATGGATAAGGTTAGGGATTTAATAGAGCTAATAAAGGATTATGGTTTTGAGGCATATAGCCAGACCGAATGGATAGAGGGGCTGCTTAAGCAGCAAAGAAGCCAGCAGGGACAATTGGCGGCTATTGGATTAATATCTTTGGTAGTATCGGCTATAGGTATTGCCAATACAATGATGACCGGAGTATTAGAAAGGCGTAGGGAAATTGGTATTATGAAAGTCATAGGTTTTTCTCTTGAAAAGATACGTTTTTTATTTTTAGTGGAAGCAGCCATGATTGGCTTCTTAGGAGGGATGGCAGGGATGCTGTTTTCTCATTTATTTGCATATATATTAAGCACCAAAGCTGAAGAAACTATTTTTCTGGGGATGTACTTTAGTGCAGGTATTAAGATGATTATACCAATATGGTTGGATTTGACTGCTATAGGAGTATCTATAATTGTGGGTATTATAGCTGGAATTCTTCCGGCCAATAGGGCAACAAAGATGAGTCCTTTGGATGCTATTAAGGCATAACTTTTATATCTCGTAAAGGTCAGCCCTCTGTGTTATAATACATGTGGTAAGGCATACTTTTTCAATATAACTTGGGGGTTGATAAAGAGATGAGAAGGCTAAAAGATCAGCTGCGGGAAGCCGGAGGTTCCTTAACAGGCCTTAAAGGAAATGCCAGAGTATGTGTTATGGTTGAGCCTTTATGGATTATTCCCTACAATTTGTTTATTACCTATACTTCTGTATATATGGTAGCCTTGGGGTGTACTGACAAACAAATCGGACTAATAGCATCAATTTCTCTTGTATTTCAAATGTTTTTCTCATTAATCGGTGGGTATGTAACAGACAAACTGGGCAGAAAGCGTACCAGTTTGATTTTTGATGTAATTAGCTGGAGTATCCCTACTTTTATTTGGGCTATTGCACAGAATTTTTATTATTTTCTTGTGGCATCAATTATTAATAGCTTAGTAAGGATTGTTCACACCTCATGGTCCTGCCTTATTGTTGAAGATACGCCACCTGAAGACAGGGTTCATGTTTTTACCTGGATACAGATTGCAGGTATTATGGCAGGTTTTATCGCACCTTTTAGCGGGTTGCTGGTCAAAAGATTTGAGTTAGTACCAACGGTGAGAGGGCTCTATTTTTTTGCTTTTATTTCTATGACTACAATGTTTTTGCTAAGGAACCATTTTGTTAATGAAACCCAACAGGGGCTAAAGAGAATGAAGGAAACTAAAAATGAAAGTTTTTTTGGCAGCATAAAAGACTACAAAAGTGCTTCAAAGAAACTGATATCTACTCCATTTACTATGGTAACCTTCTTATTATCTATATTTACCAATATCAACAATATCATAAGAATGAATTTCTTTGCTATTGTATTGACTCAAAAGTTAGAGTTTAGCCAACAAAGCCTGTCCTTCTTTCCTGTTGTACAGTCGTTAATAGCCTTGTTGGTATATCTTTTTGTAATGCCTACCCTGGGGAAGCGGCATTTTAAATTGCCTCTGATGAGTGCCTTTATTGCTATGGTGTTTAGCAACTTCCTGCTTGTTATTTCACCCAAACAGAGTTTATTTATGATTATTTTATCAACAGCCCTTACTGCTTACGGCACAGCCGTATCCTTTCCTTTTGTTGAATCTATGCTAGCAAACTCTATTGATGACAATGAGAGGGCCAAGACTATGTCTATTTTATATGTTGTTCTTTACGGCATAACCGCACCCTTTGGATATATAGGAGGGGTTCTGTCCTCCATATCAGAGGAACTTCCCTTTGCATTAATGAGCCTTGTATTTATTATTTCCTTGTTTTTAGTGGAAGTCTTAAATAGGCTGGATAAAACCGAGATTAGATTGGAAAGGGATAGTACAGCTGAGTTTGAATAACCTAAATTTCTTTCGGGGTGATATGGCGTGTACAAAATTTTAATAGTGGAGGATGACAGGACTATATCCGTTATTATAGAGGAAAAATTAAACAAGTGGGGATATGTAACTCACAGGGTAAAAGACTTTAAAGATATATTAATAGAATTTACATCCTTTAAACCCCACCTTGTGTTAATGGATATTAACCTGCCATATTATGATGGCTTTTATTGGTGTGCAAAGATTAGACAGCTTTCCAATATCCCTATTATATTTATCTCATCCAGGGATACTGATGGAGATAAAATCAGAGCAATATCACAAGGTGGAGATGACTATATAGAAAAGCCTTTCTCCATGGATCTGCTAGTAGCCAAAGTTCAGGCAGCATTACGTAGAGCATATTCTTATAGTGATCAGACATTGAATATACAGCAGTATAAGGAGATGATATTTGATGTAGAACGTTTAAGGGTTATCTGTGGGGAACAGGCTATTGAACTGACGCCTAACGAAGGGAAAATCCTGGCCATGCTTATTCGAAATCAAGGAAAGATCGTTTCCCGTACTCGTTTAATGAGAGCATTGTGGGATGATGAGAGCTTTGTAGATGACAATACCCTTACAGTAAACGTAAATCGCTTGCGCCGTAAATTAAAGACTATTGGACTAGAAGGGTATATAGAAACCAGTAAAGGTGAGGGATACAAGTTAATATGAGTTTTATAGAGTATTTAAAGGAAAGATGGGTTACATATATTTTTATTCTATTAAATATCAGTTTTTCTGCTGCGGTATATAAGCTAGATACCAGCTTTAATATTACCAAGTCCAATGCAAATTATATTATAACTGGCTGGGTCATATTATTTCTCCTCTTTATAGCAATAGATTATGGAATTTTATATGCCCGTGTGAACAAATTTAAGAAATATTGTAGCTTAAATGCTTCATCTCAAGACGTGGACGAGTTTTCTTATCCTGTAGATAGGGAATATGCTAAGCTGTTTCATGACATGGCAGTTAGTTACGAAAAATATAAGGCCGATGTAAATACTAGATTTTCAGAACAGCTGGATTTTATCACAAAATGGATTCACGATGTTAAGGTGCCCATATCAGCAATAAGATTAATATTAGAAAACCGTGAACAGGACATTCCCAGCAGCCTTTATCAGTACATAGATAAAGAGTTATTTTCTGTAGAGGAATCGGTACAAAGAGTTTTTTATGAACTAAAAAGCAATCAGCTTCATGATGATTATAAAATCCAATGGGTCAGTACCAAAAAGCTGATTGCACAGACTTTAAAAGCCTACTCTAACTTTTTCAGTTATAAGAAACTAAATATATCTATTTTAGGTCCTTCATATGATGTGTTGACCGATGAGAAATGGAGTGGCTATATATTATCTCAAATTATATCTAACGCTGTGAAATATACGCCTGACGGCGGAGATATTATAATTGGCACTGACAAGGTGGAAAATGAGGTAACCATATCTATTAAAAATACTGGAAAGGGAATATTAAAAAAAGATATTGGTCAGATTTTCAATAAAGGCTACACCTCTTCTGAGAACAGGAGCGGTATGAAGGCTACGGGTTACGGCCTATATCTTTCTAAAAAGCTTAGCGATAAATTGGGGCACAGGTTAGAAGTGGAATCTAAGCATGGGCAATATGCTATTTTTAAATTAACCTTCATTGAAAATCCAACAATATACAATAAGATTGTCTCCTAAGGGATATGCCATATATTCTTTAGGAGATATTTCTTTGTGACAAAATTGTAAGATTGTACTTAAAAGTGTAAGGTAATTTGATTTTACCTAATCTTTTTATGAGATATAATCATCTCATAAAGAAGATTATTGGAGGGTAAATAAATGCAGATACTAAAAGCGGAAAATATAAGCAAAGTATATGGTTCAAAAAAAGGTTCAAAACAGTATATGGCATTAAGGAATATAAGCTTTGAAGTAGATGAAGGTGAATTTATTGGTGTAATGGGTCCTTCAGGTTCGGGTAAAACTACACTGCTTAACATATTAGGCAGCATTGATAAACCAACAACGGGCAGGCTTATAGTAGATGGCCGAGACATCACAGGATTAAGTAAAGATCAGTTGGCCATTCATAGGGTTAAAAAGATAGGCTTTATTTTTCAAGACTACAATTTATTAGAGACTATGACATTAAAGGAAAATATCATCCTACCTTTAGCAATAGCCGGATATAAGGCTCAAGTTATGGAGAGCAAGCTACATACTTTTGCAAAAGATTTAGGTATAATGAGAATACTGGATAAATATCCTTATGAGGTTTCAGGAGGAGAACAGCAACGTGCTGCTGCCTGCCGTGCTTTGATTACCAATCCAAAGCTAATACTTGCAGATGAGCCCACTGGAAATCTAGATTCCAAATCGGGTAAGGATCTGCTAGAACTGCTAACCTTTATAAACAGTGAATACAGGGCAACAATTTTAATGGTTACCCACGATGTATTTGCTGCTAGCTATTGTCAAAAAATAATGTTTATTCGAGATGGAGAGATATACAATGAGCTCTATGCAGGGGATGATAAAAAGCAGTTCTTTGACTCTATAATAGACGTTATGAGTGTGCTTGGGGGTGAGGCAATATGATAAAGCTTTCCACTTTGGCTATTCGAAATATAAAGCGAAACTTCAAAAGATATGTAATGTATTTCTTTTCTTTAAGCTTTAGCGTATTTACCGCATACTCCTTTTTAGCTTTATTGGAAAATGAGCAAGTATCAAATGCATTCATCTATGATGATAGGTACAGAGCTTTATTGCTGGTCTTTGGCATTATCATTATGGTCTTTGTCATGTTTTTTCTAATTAGCTCTAACAATAGTTTTATCAGAGCAAGAAAGAAGGAGATCTCTACCTATTCTTTATTTGGAATGACCAATAGAAAAATAGGCAAGCTACTTTTTATAGAGACTATGATAGTAGGCCTTATTGCTTTGGCTCTAGGTATAGGAGTTGGCATATTTTTGTCAAAGCTTACTGCAATGATTTTACTAGATATTTCTTTGGTTTCCTTTACTGGTGACATCAGGTTTAACATTGCCCATAAAGCAGTATATATCACAACTCTTATTTTTCTTGCTATATTTTGCCTTATGGGCCTATCGGGTTTAAGGGTAATAAATAAATTTGAACTTATAGATCTATTTAAAGCTGACAAGATGGCAGAGAGCAATTCAGAGGGTTCTATAATCGCTCTTATTTTATCCCTCTTATTAATCGGTGCTGGCTATTATCTAGCAATCCAGGAGGATTCTTTTTTAGTGGTTGGCGCATCAATACCTATTTTAGTCTTAGTGATAAGTGGGACCTATCTATTCTTTTGGGGTGGCCTTTCAAAAGTTCTGCACCTTATCAAGAAGAATAAGGGAAGGCATTATAAGGCTATTAATCTAATTTCTATATCTATGTTTTCTCATAGGATAAAGTCCATAGCATCAACCATGGCCACTATAGCAGTTCTATCAGCAGTAGCTACAACAGCCATTGCTACTGGGTTTACCCTTTATAGGAGCATTGAAAAAAATGTTTATGATACTGTTAGGTTTGATATGTATTTCTATGGCGGGCAGGAAGAAGTATTAGATGATGTCTATAAGGCTTTTGAAAGGCATAAGATTAAAATTTTAGATGAGTATACTACTCAGAGATATAAATGCAGTCCTGATATGGAGCCCATTATTATTGAGGGAAGAGAGATTACATTTGATCAGGAAAATTATTTTAGGGTGTATTCAGAGTCAGAGTATAACAGGTTGAATTCAGTAGCAAGACTTAATTTAAAACCTGTGCATATAAAACCTGGTGAAGCAATGTTTGGATATCCTAATATGATTAAAGGTTTAGAAAGCAAAATCAATGGAAAACTATTAAAATTTTCTAACCAAACCCTTAAAATCACTGCTGTTACACAAAAAAATATTTTAGCCTTTGGAGCTGTTTATACCCTGGTTTTGAATGATAGTGACTTTGATGCCCTTTATCGTAGCGGTGATATTGTAGTCATAGATCCTTATGGTGAGCCCTTGGATAAGGTAACAGTGTTTAAGTTCGAAAACCCTTTAAAGTTCAGAGATTTAAATGTAAAGCTTGTGCAGATATTGGAGGGCAAAACAGGAAGTTATAGAACAGCATATAATCATTATAGTGAATCATTAGAGACATTTGGCCTGGTATGCTTTATTGGGTTTTTTATGAGTGTTGTATTTATACTGATGACAGCCAGTCTTCTGTATTTTAAACAGATTATGGCAGCAGAAGAAGAGGGACATCAGTATAAGATGCTGAGGAAGATAGGGATGGATATGCAGGTAGAGAAAAAAGTAATAGTAAAAAGATTGTTTCCAGTCTTTTTAATCCCCCTTGTGGTTGGTATTATCCATAGTATTTTTGCTATGAAAGCAGCCGATACAGTGATATTTTCTTATATGATTCCTGTTGAGAATTCCTATTTAACTGTTCTATCTTATTCAGGAGTGATGTATGGAGTTTATGCCTTGGTCTATGGAATATTTTATTTTATAACTAAAGGCCAATATTCCAGGATAGTGAAATAGTTTCCTCTTCGTATTCTGAAATTTATAAAACCTGGATCAAATTAAAGACTAACAATCGCCAGCTTGATGCTGGCGATTGTTGTTATTAGCAGGTTGCTCCACCTGTGACATGAAGATTTGCTTCCAAAATTTCCTGCTTTCTATCTAAAATATCATTTGATAACAATTGTGTTTCTACATTTTCAAAGCCAAGTCTTTCAATGGTTTCAGCGAAACGTTCACCAGTTTTCCCTTGTTCTCTATATAATAGTATTGCTTTTTCTATTACTTCCATAACCTCATCTTTGCTAGTTAATACTTTACTAAGAGGTATACCACGACCAACACGTTTTCCCCATCGTCCACCAATATAAATTTTATATCCTACCTTACCATCTTCGATAGCATCGAAGTGACATTTTCCAACGCAGCGTCCGCAGTTATTACATTCGTCTTTATCAATATTAAGAACACCATCTACAACTTTTGCTGCATCGATTGGGCAAGTTTCTTCTACGGGACATTTTTTACATCCATTACAGTAATCCTCATCGAAAATAGGGATCATTTGTCCCACTACACCTAAATCATTTAAATCAGGTTTAACACAGTTATTAGGACATCCTCCTACTCCGATTTTAAATTTATGAGGAAGCTTTACATCGTTATATCCATTGTAGAATCTTTCATGAATTTCTTCTGATATTCCAAAGGTATCTATTAAACCATATTGACAGGTTGTACCTTTACAGGACACAACTGGACGCACTTTAGAACCTGTACCGCCGGTTACAAGGCCTTCCTTAGCAATATAGGCTCTAAAGTCTTCGATTTTATCATAGGGAATACCTTGAACCTCTACTGTTAATCTAGATGTAAAAGTCACAATACCATTGCCAAAAAGCTCAGCTGCTTCTGAAATACATTTATTTTGAGCAGCTGTAATTTTGCCGTTTACAGTAATAATTCTTCCCGAGAAGTTGTCAGTGCCTTTATTTCTTAAAAAGCCTAAAGCTTTTACTCTTTTTTCGTCAGCAGCGCTAACAGTTAAATTTGCCATAATATAAACCCCCAATAATATTATTTTATATAGTTATCTCGTTAAATGTAGTACCACCTTCAAGTACTAGTGTTTTTGTATAACCGTAATGCTTTAAACGGTTTTGAAGCATATAAGCTCTTTTTCCCTTGGTACATACTAAAAGCAGTTTTTCATCCTTAGCAAGTTCAGGAAGCTCCTTATGAACTTTAGTTAGATCTACATAATGTGCTCCATCGATGCTTGGACTAGCAGAAGTATCGATTACTTTGTAGTCTTTAGCTTGACCCTTTAAATAAGCAGCAGGAGTAATGGTTTCAAACCTACCTTCAATTTTGTTTAATAATATATTGACGGTATGTGTGAATGGGTGAATTGCAGTTGAAAAGGGTGGAGCATATGCCAGATCCATATTTTGAATATCATAGAGTGTTGCTCCCATAGTAATTGCTGTAACTGCAATATCAACCATTTTGTCTACTGCACCTTTTCCAAGCACCTGTAGACCCAATAATTTTTTAGTTTCCTTATGAGCTATCATCTTAACGATAAAGAAGGAGGCTCCAGGATAGTAGTGGGCCTTGTCATCTACAACAGCGACAACGCTTTCAGCATCAAAGCCAGCTTGCTTTGCATCTGTTTCTGTTAACCCTGTTCTTCCTACGTTTAGTTCAGGAAGTTTAACAACTGCTGTTCCCAGAACTCCTGGGTAAGCTGTTTTACTGCCGGCAATATTTTTTGCAGCAATACGTCCTGCAATATTAGCTGTAGAACCCATAGGAGACCAGATAGGTTCATTGGTTAGTCTATTGGTTACGGTAGTACAGTCTCCCACAGCATAGATGTCTTTAATATTTGTTTGCAAAAACTCATTTACTTTAATGGTTTTGTTGGGCATCAGTTCAATGCCTGAGTCTTCCACAAAATCAGTGTTAGGTTTGATTCCTACACAAAGTATGACCGCATCTGCTTTGAAAGCTCGACTGCTGGTTTTTATTTTTTCCACCTTTTCCTCTCCAATAATAGCTTCAAGCTTTGTTTCAGTAAAGGTAATGATGCCTTGATCAGCTAAATGGTTTTCAACATATTCAGATATTTCTTTATCAAAGCCAGGAAGAATATGTTTTGCCATATCAATAATAGTAACCCTAACCCCTTGAGAAAATAAATTTTCTGCAACCTCTAGACCTACGTATCCACCTCCCACTACAACAGCCCGCTTTATATCACCTGCTTCAACAGCAGTACGTAAGGCTTCTCCATCATCAGGAGTCCTTACAAGGAATACATTTTTTAAATTGATTCCATCAAATGGTGGACTGATTGCTTGTGCACCCGAGGCGATAACCAGCTTGTCATATTCATACTTAAGAGGTTGGTTTGTCTTTAAATTAATGGCATCTACTGTTTTGTCTGAAGGATTGACTTTAGTCACCTCTACCTGAGTCAATACTGAAACGCCAGTTAATTCTGAAAAACTTTCTGGTGTATTGACAATCAATTGGTTACGGTTTGGAATTATACTACCAACATAGTAGGGGATTCCACAACCAGCATAAGAAATATCTTTACTTTTTGTTAAAATGGTGACCTCACAGTCATGGTTTTCACGTTTTAGCTTGGCAGCAACCTTGGTACCAGCGGCCACACCTCCAATTACAAGGACTTTCATATGTTTGCACCTCTTTGTATAAAATTTAACAACTCTCATTACACTAATATATCACTTGTTGTATTAATAATAAAATGATATTATCTAATTATATATATAGGTAAAACCTATAACCAAAATTTCCATAATCCTTTATTGCACTAAAATAACAAGATTTTGGAAGGAAAATATAAATTGGTATTGTAGGATGAAATAAAAGTTAATGATGGTTTTAAAAGTGTTTGAGAGGGTATTAAATATAAAACTTTATGAACTCACTCATAGCTTGAATTTAATAAACTCCTAAATCCATAAAATTTACTTGAGTTTCAATTACTATTCTGCTATGATGGTATATCATAAATCTAAGGCCAACATTCTTAATGGAAGTTGGACCTTAGAGCAAAACAATCTAATATTCCTTTATATTATTACTGTCAGGTATCCCCTTAAGGAACTTGAACGGAGGTGTTATGGACAATGAAACTAAACACACGAAAACTGGCTGTTATCGGTATGTTGGGAGGTATATCCATCATACTGGGGGTTACACCTTTGGGATTTATACCCATAGGACCAGTTAAAGCCACAATCATGCATATCCCGGTTATTATTGGTTCTATTGTAGAGGGACCTGTGGTAGGTTTGTTCATTGGGCTAATCTTTGGTGGATTTAGCATGTTTCAAGCCTATACCATGCCCACCAGTCCGGTGCAGGTAGTATTTATGGACCCTGTGGTAGCGGTACTACCCAGGCTTTTGATTGCTTTGGTGGCGCACTATTCTTACCGCGGAATAAAAAATGTCTTTAGGCAGGATAATCAAAAAAAAGGTAGAACAATAGGTGCTATGCTGGCAGCGGCACTAGGAACTATCACCAATACCGGAGGAGTGCTGGGTGCTATCTATATAAGACATGCAGAGCTATATGCAGAAAAACTGGGAATAGACCCCGCTGTTGTAGGTAACACCATTTTATATGGTATTGCTATACCAAATGGTATTCCTGAGATTATTATAGCAGTACTGGTGGTTACAGCCGTAATTCGTGCATTGCAAAAGTTTTATAAGCAAGACTTGTAAGCAAGGCTTTTATGGATTAGAAATATATAAAAATGGTGGGCAGGGCGGTTTCCCTGCTCATTTTCTTAAGAAGGAAAGGAGTGAATATTTATGATTATGGTAATGGACATAGGTAATACCAATATGGTCTTGGGAGTTTATGCAGATAAGAAATTATTGACCAGTTGGAGGTTGGCAACAGATAGGAACAAAACAGCTGATGAGCTAGGTATTATGGTTATGGATCTTTTTAGATATAGCAATGTTTCCAGCAAGGATATTAAGGGGATTATACTATCATCGGTTGTTCCCAATATGATGGATGCCTTAGAGAAAATGTGTAGAAAATATTTTGGTTTGGATCCATTGGTGGTGGGGCCAGGGATTAAGACAGGTATGAATATTCGCTATGATAATCCAAAAGAGGTTGGTGCAGATAGAATAGTTAATGCTGTTGCAGCGTATGAAGAGTATGGGGGTCCTTTAGTAGTAATTGATTTTGGTACTGCAACCACATTTTGTGCTATATCCCACGATGGAGAATATTTGGGTGGATGTATTGCACCTGGCATTAGAATTTCTACCGATGCTTTATTCCAACATGCAGCCAAACTGCCAAGGATAGAACTGGTAAAACCACCTCAGATTATTGGCAAGAACACGGTGGTCAGCATGCAAGCAGGAATAATATACGGATATGTAGGACAGGTTGACTATATTGTTCGTCGTATGAAAAAAGAACTTAGGGCTCCTGAGGCAAAAGTAATTGCTACAGGCGGCTATGCCAGCCTGATAGGACAGGAGTCGGGAACGGTAGACATAGTTGACGAATTTCTCACATTAGAGGGATTAAGGATTATATATGAAAGAAACCAATAAACCAGAAATATGCTTTTTATAAAATCAAATGCTCTTTTCTCGGCACAAATTAGGCTAGAAAAGAGCATATTTAATATCAGTAATATCAAATATCAGGGCTTTTGCAATACATAAACAATGAAGTTTGGCACTCGGAGTTCATCATCCAGATCTGGATATTCTTTTAAATGCTCCACGGCAACAGTTGGCTCTATAATCTCTTTTATAACAAAACCAGTTCTAATGAAATTATTTATGTAAGTGGATAGTGAACGATGGAAATTAGTGAACTGAACCCCCAGCATCTCCCAATTGCGTTCTCCCTCATCGAAGTAGTTGTCCAAGATAACATGTAGCTTTTTTCCATTAGTCTTACGATGCCATTTCCCTGTAGCTGATCTCATTGGATGTAGATTGGCAACTATGAATTTGCCACCCTTTTTTAATACTCGAAACACTTCTTTATTATTTGCCTCAAAATCAGGAAGGTCACATTGATTAAGATAAGAAATTGCTAGATCAAAGGATTCATTTTCAATAGTGTCAAGATTCTGTACATCCTGTACACGATAATCATCCCGTTCAGACCCTTCTAAAAGAATCTAATCACAATAATTATACGCCTTGAAATGTCTTATAATCTTCTTTATATCATATTTTATGGGTAAATAGTAGACTGGTTTTTGTTAAGTAGAAAGACATTTTTTGTTGGCATTCCAATACTTTGACAATGGTGAACCAGATGGACTACACTTAATATACATATGATACGGGAGCATGCATTTTATCAAGGAAAGGGTTTGCCTTTCCGGGTTGAGCCTAAGGAAGTAGTTAAAGTTCTGGAGTTATATGTTTGATAAAATGTTAAATTTACAAAACCCTTATTCTGTGTTATTATGGAAAATATTAAAGTAAAATTTATTAGTGCATACACCCATGGCACAGAATAAGGGGGGTACCATTTGAATACATTATTGCGATTATTATACTATATTTTAACTAGATTAACTGCTCTAGCGGTTATAATCATACTTATTATTTTAGCTGCCTTTATTGGGTTTGATTGGGCTAATATCAATGTAATTGTAAATGAAGGCTTGACTGAGAGAGCAGAGGTAGTTCTTACTGATCAAGAACCTACAGAACTGAACAAGTTCTATACACAAGAGTATTTGGATAGAGATCCATTGTTATCAATAAATCCTTACGAAAACTTTATTATTAACGATTATGACCACAGGATAAAAATAAAGAAATTATGGGTATGGCCGTGGCAAAATGAAACCAGGGTGATTGTAGAAGAAGTTATAACCGGTATTGATGGGAGTACTAAGAATGAAGACTCAGATGAAAAAACTGTTCCCACATGGGAAAATGGAGAAAAGATCCTGGTCATGGAAAAGGACGGTAGGTGGAGAATTAGTAATGTAATTCTTATAAGACCCATAGAAATAGAACCGGAGATAGAGAACAATGTAGAACAAGACCAGGATGAACCAGAAGGTCAGAATGAGGGTAATCAAGAAGAACAAGTGGAGGATGGACAGGAAGGCCAACTTGAAGAAAACCAAGAAGAACAGCAGGAGGAAGGACAAGAATAACAGGCTGCAGAAATGCGGCTTTTTTATTTTAAAGTATCTTTATCAGATGATTTATTATCTTTTAATAACTGTGGTATAATAACGTAGATTTTGTTTAAGGTATTTAAAACGACAAAAATTAGGCATTGTACCACATATTATAGAAGTTGTTGAAATAGTATGGTTAGATATAATGAAAATAGAGAGGAGTACAGGATGAAAATAAAGACTTTAACCATAGGCAATGTAAAAATACTAAATAATGTATTATTAGCTCCTATGGCGGGAATAACGGATCTTGCCTTTCGTTTGATTTGTAAAGAATATGGTTGTGGTATGGTTTATACAGAAATGGTAAGTGCAAAAGGCCTATACTTCGGAAGCCAGAAAACTGAAGATTTGTTAAGAATTCACCCAAAAGAGCATCCTATAGGAGTTCAGATATTTGGATCCGAACCAGAAGTTATGGCTCTGATGGCAGAAAGAATTTCTAATCAAGACATTGAACTCATAGATATTAATATGGGTTGCCCTGCTCCTAAGATTGTAAAGAATGGACAAGGCTGTGCTCTTATGAAAGACATAGACAGGGTTCGTAAGATAGTGAGAGCCGTGGTAGAGCGCTCATCCAAGCCGGTTACCGTAAAGATACGAAAGGGTTGGGATGATTCTCAAATAAATGCAGTTGAGGTTGCAATAGCTGCCATGGAAGAAGGTGCAACTGCGATTACAGTTCATGGAAGAACTAGAGAGCAGTTTTATTCAGGCAGTGCAGACTGGAATATAATCAAAAAGGTTAAAGAAGCTGTAGATATACCAGTGATAGGAAATGGTGATATATTTACACCTGAAGCAGCTGCTAAAATGTTTGATTATACCGGTTGTGATGGAATAATGATTGCTAGGGGTGCTCAGGGAAAGCCCTGGATTTTTAGGGACATAATACACTATCTAACGACAGGAGAAATACTACCGCAGCCTTCTGAACGGGAAAGGGTAGAGATAGCCCTAAGACAGCTGGAAATGGCTGTAGAATATAAAGGTGAAAAATTGGGAGTACTGGAGATGCGAAAGCATATAAGTTGGTACCTAAAAGGCATGAGAAATGCTAATATAATAAAAAACACCATAAACAAGATGGATAATAAAGAAGAAATCAAAATAACCCTTTTAGACTATCTAGAAAAAGAGTATAATTAATATAAATAGGAAATCTAGTGGGTATATGCCAGGAGGAGCTTATGAAAAGAATTGTAAGCATTAGTATTGGATCCTCATCCAGGGATCATAGGGTAGAGGCTCAGATTCTAGGTCAAGAATTCTTAATTGAGCGAATTGGCACAGATGGAGATATCAAGAAAACTATTGAAATAATAAAAGATCTGGATGGCAAGGTGGATGCCTTTGGCATGGGTGGGATTGATATCTATCTTTATAGCAAGAAGAAAAGATATATATTAAGGTCTGCACTGCCTATTCTTAAGGCTGCCGTTAAAACTCCCATAGTAGATGGTTCTGGTCTAAAAAACACCCTGGAAAGAAGGGTGGTTAAATACCTTAACGATGAGTGTGGTATTAATCTAAAAGACAAGAATATATTGCTGGTTTGTGGTTTAGATAGATTTGGTATGGCAGAGGCACTTGAGTCATTAGGCGGAAAGGTCACTTATGGTGATTTAATGTTTGCTTTAGGTATAAAAATCCCAATAAAGAGCCTGGCTGCGCTCCATAATGTTGCAACTGTTTTTATGCCTGTTGCTAGTTGGTTGCCCTTTAGGATGCTGTATCCTACCGGAAAAAATCAAAACTCAAATATACCTAAATACCATAACCACTATTATAATGCGGATATTATTGCAGGAGATTTCATATATATAAAAAAGCACATTCCAGAGCAAATGGAGGGAAAAATAATTCTAACAAATACAGTAACCTTAGAAGATATAGATTTTTTAAGGGAGCGGGGAGTTAAGATGCTGATAACCTCTACTCCTGAATTAAATGGCAGATCCTTTGGAACCAATGTAATGGAAGCAGTACTTCTTAGTCTGATAAATAAAAGGCCGGACGAAATTTCTCCACATATATATGAAGATTTAATTGTAAAAAGTGGGTTTAGACATCGTGTTGAAATATTAAACTAACCTTTTGCTTGAAGAAGGGAGTAAGAAAGTGAAGCGGTTTGCAATAATAGGAGACTATGACAGGGGTCATAGATATATAAAAAGTCATTCCATATTGAGGTTGCTGCCTATAAAATGGGCTGAAAATATGATAGCTAAGACCAAAGTCAGAATTACTGATACTATATATGATAATAATGAAAAAGAACTGGGATACATAATAGACGTACCCGGTTTTTTTATTCATGGGGACAAACTAATAGATTTGGATCAGCGCAGAATAATGATCAACTTAGTCCATGTATTAGAAAAAAATCACATACAAACACTTGTGTTTCCTTTATGGAGAAAATTTATATCTCCGGAGGAAAAAAGCTATTTAGAAGATAATTCTATTGTCCTATTAGATGGTTCCTGGATTAGGCTGGTTTCCTTAGTGGATGTAGTAGAAAGGCTGTTAGGAATACTTAAGAGCAAGCTAGTGCAAATGGAAATTGGAATATGGGGTGCAGATAATAGCATAGGACAGCTGTGGGCTGAGGTTTTAGCGCCTTTTCTAAACTATCTAGTAATTGGAGGAAATGATATAAAAGCTTTGGAAAGATTAAGCAATAAAATTCTCTATGAAACTGGTCTGTCCTGCCAGATAACCACAGATCCTGATCCATGTCTTGCTAATAAGCATATGATTATATTAAGTTCTACCCCAGATGGGTGGTATAATTTTAATGGAAACAGGATAATAATATTTTCATGTAGTTTATCCCATGAATATTTTATTATCCAAGAAACCATTCAAGAAAAAGCTTTTTCAGGTATACTGATTGAATCGGGCTGGCCTTCCTTAAACCAGGTTTTAAATAGCTCAAATACATTAAAACCATGGGATAAAATAGGTATATTGGAAGCAAACTTATTCATTAAGGATAAATCATACCAGGATGTCTTAATGAACTATCCTCTGAATAAAATGAGTATTAAAAAGATAAAAGAAATACTAAGAACCCATGGTATAAATTGCAAGGCAATTGTATCGAATAATAAAATTCTAACATATGATGGTTTTCGAAAGGTTTATTTTAGGAATTGTCTTGACAATAGAATATAGGTGCTCTATAATATATTCAATAATTTTAGAGTGGTAAAGCACTGTGGCCGCTTTATGCTGCATTCAGTGCTTATTATATTAATATGCCAATCATTTTCAAAAAACCTTTGGAATAAAAGATAAATAACGACATATATTATCATCATATCTTTTACAATTATCCTAGAGATCTATTTAATCTTAGATGATATGCGTAAAAGATTAATAAATAAAAGATATAATAATAGGTTATATAAAGGGGAGACTTGAACATGCTAAACAAGGAAATTATTCTAACTCCAGAAGGTGTAACAAAACTTGAAGCTGAACTAAACTATCTAAAAACAGTAAGACGAAGAGAGATTGCTCAAAGGATTAAACAAGCTATTGCGTTCGGTGATCTAAGCGAGAATTCAGAATATGATGAAGCAAAGAATGAACAAGCTTTTATTGAAGGACGAATAGTTACATTGGAGAATATGCTTAAGAATGTCAGGGTTATTGACGATGAAGATATTACTACCGACCGCGTTAGTATTGGTTCTACTGTAAAAATATTGGATATAGAGTTTGATGAGATTTTAGAGTACACTATTGTGGGCTCTGCAGAGGCTGATCCCGGTCAAAATAAAATTTCCAATGAATCCCCTGTAGGTAAAGCTTTAATCGGCCAGCAAATAGGAGATATTGTCGATGTAAATGTACCTGACGGTGTTATCAAATTTAAAATACTTGAGATAAAAAAATAATTTATTATAATATAAAGATGGCTTCATTTTTCTATAATATTTGATAACAGTATAGATTGAGAAAGGTATGGATATATATGAGTGAAACAAGAGAAGAAGGCATTTTTGAAGAGAATTTAAATGAGATTCTCAAAGTCAGGAGAGAAAAGCTTGCAAAATTGCAAGAAACTGGCAAAGATCCCTTTAAAATAACAAAATTTAGCCCTACTCATAAATCTATGACTATAATTGAAGAGTTTGAATCTCTTGAAGACCAAGAGGTTATTATAGCAGGACGCATAATGACAAAAAGAGTAATGGGTAAGGCTAGTTTTGCTCACATTCTGGACAGTGAGGGACAAATTCAAATTTATGTACAAATAAACGAACTGGGCAAAGAAGCCTATGATGATTTTAAGTCCATGGATATTGGTGATATTATAGGGGTAAGAGGAGATGTTTTTAGGACTAAGAAGGGAGAAATTTCTGTTAAAGCAAAAGAAATTACTCTACTGTCTAAGTCATTACGTCCATTACCTGAAAAATGGCATGGACTAAAGGATACAGACCTTAGATACAGGCAAAGGCATGTGGATTTGATAGTTAATCCTGATGTAAGAAAAACCTTTATTATTAGGTCTAAAGTAATACAGAAAATTCGCAACTATCTGGATGCCAAAGGATTTTTAGAGGTAGATACTCCTATTCTACACAATACAGCAGGTGGTGCAGCTGCTAGACCTTTTATTACTCACCACAATACCCTTGATATGGATATGTATTTACGAATTGCTACGGAGCTACATCTAAAGAGACTTATAATAGGTGGTTTTGACAAAGTATATGAGATGGGTCGTATCTTCCGTAATGAAGGTATGTCTGTAAAACATAACCCAGAGTTTACTACTATCGAGCTCTATCAAGCCTATGCAGATTATGAAGATATAATGGATTTAACTGAGGATATGATAGCTACTGTAGCTGAGGAGGTATTGGGGACTACCAAGATTGAATATCAGGGACAAACTGTAGATCTAACACCACCCTGGACCCGTATGACAATGGTAGAAGCTGTGGAGAAATATGCAGGAGTAGATTTTAACTCCTTTACAACAGAAGAGGAAGCTGTCAAGGCTTTAAAAGGGATGGGTATAGATATTGACAAACCTGTCACTTGGGGTGAAGCCTTAAATATTGCATTTGAAGAAAAGGTTGAAGAGCAGCTAATCCAGCCTACCTTTATCATTGATTATCCCATTGAAATCTCACCTTTGGCCAAGAGGATGAATGAGGATCCCCGTCTAACATACAGGTTTGAGCTTTTTATAACAGGACGGGAAATAGCCAATGCATTTAGTGAGCTAAACGATCCAATAGATCAGAGAGAAAGGTTTATTGATCAGGCAAAACAAAGAGATGCTGGTGATGAAGAAGCTCACATGATGGATGAAGATTTTGTAAATGCGCTAGAAATTGGAATGCCGCCTACAGGAGGATTGGGTATAGGGATTGATCGCTTGATAATGCTGTTGACTGATTCATATTCCATCCGAGATGTTATTCTGTTCCCAACCATGAAACCAAGGGATTAATGGAGATGTTAACAAACTGTAAATTATGTAGCCGGGGCCAACCCGGCTACTTGTCTGTTTTTGGGATTTGTTTTATAATTGTAATAATAAGTTATAATCCATTAATATATTTTGACTTTTATTTTAATTATATATCGATTTACTTTCATTATATTAAAGGTTTCATAGTAAAGGTGGGGGTAAAATGTATCAGGTTCAATTAAGCAAGGAACGAGTACGAAATCATATACAGTACGACTGGTGGAAATACTTAGCTGGAATTCTTGTTACAATATTTTTATGGAACATAGTAACCACAATAACCAGACCTAGAACACCGGCAGATAAGAAAATTGAAATTTTTCTTGTGGGAGATTATGTATTAGATGAATTTATGGAAACCTTAACTAATGACATTATGGAGGATTTTCCCAATTTACTGGAAGTGAATTTGAGCCATATTCCTTTAGGTGAGGATATAGAAATGGATTATGTGGGTAGACAAAAACTCATGGTTATGCTAGGCAGTCAAACAGGAGATCTATATGCATTTAGTAAAGAGGAGTTTGAAAGAATTGCTGAACAAGGCGCCTTTATTCCTTTAGATGATTTCATAAATGAAAATATGGATTTAATAGATCATGACAAGCTTGAAATGCATAAGGCTACTTATTTTGATGGAGAAAATGAGATAATTGAAGAGCATTATTACGGAATTCCTATGGAAGGATTAAAACTATTTGAAGACTCTGGTTATGACGTTTCTGACAAGATTATTGGTGTAATGGCTTTCAGCAAAAATCAGGACAATGCTTTCAAAGTCTTAAAATGGATATTAAACGATGGTGAGTTGGTGAATTAAAGTAAATTTCAAATAATAGCTTAAATGATAAAGTAAAAGGGAAAGTTATGGACTAAAGCTTTCCCTTTTAAATTTGCTGTAGAATAGCTTATAAGTAACTACTTAAAATTTGGTGTTGACAAATATGAAAATAATATGCTATTATGTAATTCCCCCAGAAAACATCTTGTTAAAACCTGGGGAATAAAAACTTCTTTAAGTTTATTGACATAATATTTTCTATATGCTAATATAATATGTGCTGGTGGCCACAAAAAAGGCCTACAGCAAAATTAAAAAAAAACCTGTTGACAAAAAGAAAAATATTTGTTAACATGGAGAAGTCGCCTCGGAAGGGGCGTGAAAAGAAATTGATCCTTGAAAATTGAACAGTGTATAGCGAAGTCAATTCCGGAGCATGCAAAAGTATGCGAAAAGAATAATGAAAAGAGTAAGATCAAATGATCTTAGTTAATAAATTTAACTGGAGAGTTTGATCCTGGCTCAGGACGAACGCTGGCGGCG
>JAAYGY010000053.1 GCA_012735575.1 Clostridiales bacterium | reverse complement strand
TAGGATATCCTGATGAAGATCCAGCTCCACCTGAAAGAAAGGATTTGGCAGAAAAGATTGAGTGGCTAGGTTTTTGATTATAGATTATAATCCATGAAACAGAAGAAAAATCTTCAGTTTCATGGTTTTTTTATTTGAAAGGACATCAGGCCACATGATATTATAAAGTATATAGTTTTAAGGGGGAAATCCTTATGATAGAAAAAGGATTAGCGATTATTTTTTCAAAGCTTCAAAGTACAATCTTTTCATGATAATACTTTCTCTATTTTCAATATATCAAAGTCCGGCACAGGAACCAGGCATTAATCTTGGTACACTGGGCTTTTTTAGCATTCCTTTAGCAATATTGTCATTTATATTAAATTTATGGGTCGTGTATTATTTGTTCAAGGGAATCAAGGACTTAGCAATAAAAAGAGAAGAGTCGGATATTGCTTTTGATTTTTTCTCTTCTCCTTTTAATAAGTATAGTGAAATTTATAAACAGATGTAAAACTAGTTTGATCTGATAATTTAAAGGTTCCTTAAAATTTGTTCAAGGAAGTCACAGATCCTTGTGGTATGAGAAAGAGATAAATATATAGGGGTGTAGAAAAATGGAATATAGGATCATTGATCTGCCAAAAGATAAATGGAAGGGGACTGTATTACCAATTAAATATACAACAGATCAGTATTATGATGTTGTGATCAATAGAACAAACAAGGGCTTTGCTATTGATATTCAAAAAAAGGATCTAGAACAACCAATAACCCGCGGGTCCGAAGAATATGATTTTCCAGATAGGCTCTATGAGGATCATTGGGAGAATGCCTTTGCCTGGGGAGTGGTAATTGATGGTGAATTAATTGCTGCCATTGAAACTAATCCAGAGCTATGGTCCAATCGCCTTCGAATAACTGAGCTGTGGGTAGCGGAAAAATATCAAAAGCAGGGAATAGGTCATGCTTTGATAGAGATCCCTAAGGAACAGGCAAGGTTAGAGGGTAGACGTGCCGTAATATTGGAAACACAATCCTGTAATGTCAATGCAATAGATTTTTATTTACATGAAGGATTTACTTTGATTGGCTTAGATACCTGTTGTTATTCAAATAATGACTTACAAAGAAAAGAAGTAAGGCTGGAATTTGGATGGTTTCCTGAAAGAAGAAACAAGCTAACCAGAGAAGATGTGGAGATTAGGATGGAAACGGAATCTGACTGGTATGAAGTAGAACTAATGACACAACGAGCATTCTGGAACAAGTATGCACCCGGATGCGATGAACACTACCTTGTCCATAAATTGCGTCAACACAAAGATTATCTTCCAGAGCTTAGCAGGGTAGCGGTAAAGGATGGGAAGATAATTGGATGCATAATGTATTCCAGGTCGAAGGTTGTTGACGGTGAAGATGTACATGAGATAATATCTTTCGGTCCCATCTCTGTAGAACCAGAATGGCAGGGTTGTGGAGTTGGCGGGTTGTTGATTAATGAAACAATGAAACTAGCTGCCGCAAAGGGCTATAAAGGTATTATAATTTTCGGAGATCCCAACTATTATTCCAGGTTTGGATTCAAGCCTTGCAAGAACTTTGGTATTACAACATCTGATGGAAAAAACTTTGATGCATTCATGGCTGCAGAATTAACAATAGACAGCTTAAAAGGGGTTAAAGGAAAGTTTTATGAATCGGAGATTTTCAATAATATTGATAAAGAGGAAGTAGAGGAATACAATAAAAGATTCCCTAAACTGCGAAAAATGAAATTTCCTGGGCAATTTAGCTGATTAGCGCCCGGCATTTTCTGATATTAGTTTAATAAATTCTGATGCTAGAGCTGGAGGAAGGTTATGATTCATGCCTGGGATGAGGAATAGTTTTGACTCAGGAATTCGCTTAGCAAGGTCTTTGGCTGCTTCCACGGGAACCAGTACATCATCTAAACCATGGATTATAATTGTGGGAGCTGTGATTTTAGTAAGATTATCGTAGCGATATGTACTGACAAATCGATCGGAAAACACCACCGCCTGCTGCCGCTGTAGCGCAGCTGGATCGTAATCCCGCTGCACGCTACGGGTTCTTCGGGCAATGATTTCTGACTTATCTAGTGGATAGCCTGGGCTATCTAAAACATAATCGATCTCTATTTGATTTCGGAGAAAGTCATCCATATTGTTTGGCTTGGGTGGGGCAATATGAGCAAATGCTTCAGGTTTTGCAACAAAGGGTAAATTGGGATTTCCTGAATCCGATGCCAGTAAAATCAGGGATAACAGGCGTTCAGGACAATCAATTGCTGCAAGTTGGGCTATGGCACCACCCATGGATACCCCTAGGAAATGGGCTTTAGATATCTCAAGGGCGTCCAGTAGACAAACCGAATCCTTGGCCATGTCTCCAAGGTTATATGGAGTTGGGTCATCTGCATTAGCAAATTTTGTGGAAAGGCCACAGTCACGGTTATCGTATCGAATAGTGAGAAATCCTGCCTTTGCCAGGCCTTCTACCAGTTCCATAGGCCAATCAATAAGCTGCATGTCTGTTCCAGCTATGAGGATTATGGCTTCTCCATCAGCAGGACCAAAACATTCATATGCAATGGAAATTCCATTGGCTTGGGCATGGCCTGACTTAGAAATGCAATTTTTCTTTTCAATCATAATCATCATCTCCATATCAAAGGTGAAGTGTTCAATAGATCTTTGGAAGGACAAAAAACCTTGCTTTTCTTGATATTTTATCAGTATATTCAATACATTTCAATTGAGGTGTATTCAAAATGCGCCGTATTCTATGGCTGGGAATTTTTCTTTTTATTAATGTAAAGCAATACTTGCAGGAAAGATATATGTAATAAAGGTAAATGAAGCTAGGTAAATCAGTAAGTAGGATATATATATGTAAGGAAAAAGTTGATGTATTTGATAATTAGCGCCGGTAGAAGGGCAGACATACCTGCATTTTTTAGCGATAGGATCAAGTCCTGTCATTTGGAGATATGACCCTATTATAACAAGCCATGAGTTTAACATAGATTATCATCTTGAACACTTTAGCTATCTGGCATCAAGATTTCATAAGCGTACTTAAAAATGCATTGTAACCTTTCTGGATTTTTATACATGAGTGATTTTTCAGGTTTCAAATCCCTTTTGCAGAGTTATAAATACTATTATTTTCAGATAAAATAATATGGGTCAATAGGGAGATGAAAAGATGAAAAAGCAGATAGATATATCCAAAAGTGTATATGAAATATGTACAGAAAATCCTGATATTATAGATATTATGAAGGATTTGGGGTTTGAAAGCATTACAAACCCCGGCATGCTAAACACGGTGGGCAGGGTTATGACTATTTCTAAAGGCGCAGCAATGAAGAATATACCCATGGATAAAATTAAAGACAAGTTCGCTGAAAAGGGTTATGAACTAACAGGTCTTTAATTTATCCTAAAGGTCCATAGACACAGTTATTAATCTACTTTTGCAAGGTATTAGGCTGCTGGATTTTAGATTGGATTTTAGAACGTAGATTCTTATTCTGCCTTTTCCAGTAGTACCTGAAATAAGGGTTGCCCTTAATTTTTGCAGTATTATTCTGATTTTTAGCCATGGTATCAAGGATGAGTTTTTCTTCCTCTTCTATGGCTTTTTTCATTATATCCCTTAATTTATTTTCATCAGGATTATCAAAATCCAAGTTACTGACTTCTTTGCTTAATTCCTTTTCAAGCTCATCCCGTTTTTGTATATAATAATCCAAATTTTGCACTCTGTTTTCCAATACCATTCTATGAAACTCTTCCCTTATATACCAATATTCCAAGGCAAGATCTTCTTCCCTCTCTTCAAATATAAATTCCTCCCCATCCAGCATCCAGTAGGGCTTGAAGACAGAAATACAGGGAGTGGAGCTGCCAGTAATCCAGTATGTAGGAAGTTTGTCATGTATTGCCGCTATATAACTGCCGGTAGTATGATCACCGAATAAAAAACCGGCATGCATGCATACGCTTTTAAGGGAACTATGCCTAAAAGGGTTTTCCTTTATCCCATCTTCATGGTAACGTAGGGCATTTTTCATGGTATCAAGTGTAATATTTCCCTTATGTTGCTCCAGAATAGATGAACATGCTGCCAGCCTATTTTTGGATCCGCTAAAGTGGGTAAAAATGGGTTCGCTATAGCAGCGGGCAAAGTGAAAATCCTCTTCACTCTTGCACCAGCCCTTATCTACGGCATGCTTTATTAGATCCGGATGGCACAGATCAAATTCACTTCCTATGGACAGGCAGTTGGAAATACAGCGCACATCCTTTACTTTTTCAGCCACCCAGTACTGGCCTGCAATTTCCAGTACCCATGCAGAATTGCTGTCAGCTATTAAAAAGGAGTTATGATAGGTAAAGGGCTTTTCGTATCCACAGTTTCCCCCCTGGCCGTACTTTTCAAGAAGGTCAATAATCAGCATAAGGGCTTCTTTGCTGGTCTTGCATCTTTCCAAGGCCAAACGGACCATGTCCATACCAATCAGGGCATCTTTGCCATAGGGCTCCTTGGTAAAGACAGCCTCATTCCCAATATTAAGTCCAAACTCATTACAGCCCATTTCACAGCCCCAAATCCATGAAGGTTTCAGTAGCAGTACTTCATAAGTATAGGGCACCTGGTCCATTTCAATATAGGTGCACTTTACCTTTGCATTGGGTCCATGCTCCTTTCTAGGAATCCTAACCAGTATATGGGGTTCATTAGGCTGCCGATCACTGTTTTTTGCGAAAAGGGTTACTCCATCCCTTGTGGCATTGCCCAGGGCTACCATGGTATCACACATAGCTAGACCTCCAAAATATATCTATAGTAATCTGTATCCAATATCATAGCTGAATAATTAAACTTTTTATCGATAATATCTAAAATCTCATCAATATAATTATCATCCACCTGCTGGCCATCCACCGGAAAAAACTCCTGGGTTACAGCATTATAGCGTCCTTTTTCTGTGATAAAACTCTTGTTTTGGAATATAACCAAAGGCTGGGAGTCTGAAAAGATATCTTTGCCCATTAACAGTCTAGAATCATATTCAAGCCCTAGCAGGTTGGACAGGGTGGGGATAATATCAAGACTGGAGCAGGGTTTATCTATTGTAACAGGCTCCATACCTTTAGTGTACAGGATAAAGGGACTTTTATAAAGTTCAAAATTCTTTTCCACAACATGGCCTGCCAGGTCATCTATTTCATTATCCTCCAACCCATAAGGATAATGGTCTGCGCTTATGGCTATCAGGGTTTTATCGGCAATTCCGGCTTTGTCCAGCTGGTCCAGCAGATACTCCATAGCCCTGTCAAACTCTATCTGGGTGGCAATGTAAGCCTTTGCTGCTTCGGTGTAGGGCAGATTCTTTACATACTCTTTGTTTTTCATTGCCATATGGTTGCCGAAAAAATTATACTGCATATGGCCGCTTACCGTCATATAATAGGCATGAAAAGGCTGATCATTTATATATTCCTGAACTGTTTTTTCCATCATTTCCAGGTCAGAACGGGGCCATGCCTTTGATATATTTAGTCCGTTGCCAATACCTTTATATTCATATCCCATATTTGGATGGGAGATATCCCTGTTATAGTAATCATAGGTGTGGTTATGGTAGGCCATTGTCTTATAGCCAATCTTTCTTAACTGATTGCCCATGGTAAAGGGCATAAAGTTTTTTCCTGACAGGTATAGGCTCCATACCCCTCTTTTTGGCAAAAGGCTGGTACAGGCTACATATTCACCGTCTAAGGTACTAACTTCCCAAACGGGATTATAGAAATTTGTAAATCTATAACCTTCATTGACCAGTTTGTATAGGGTTGGGGTAACATCTTTGTGGACCGCATAGGGTGAAAAACTCTCTGCTGTAATCAGGATAAGATTATATCCCTGATATTTTCCCGTGTACTCATTTTTATATGTTGGAGTCAGACTGCTAAAGTAACCGTGCATGTCTTTGATTTTTTCATTTTCTTCATCCTCAATAAGTTTTGCAAAGTCTATGTCCAGGATATTTGGCTCTGGTACTATCTCCTCTTCTACTTGATCAACCTGTTCATTGTCTCCTTCATTTTCTTTTTCATTATCTTTCTCTTCTTCATCTTTAGGCTGAAGGGGCTTGTCAGGATTAACTGGTTTTACTATAGATTCCTCTGCTATAGGTTGGGAAGCTTCATCATGTGAATGGACAGGTACAATAGAAAAGGTATCGCCAAAAATAAACCTTTGTGCATCAAGGCGCATAGCGGTTAACAGCCCCAGCTTTTCAGCGGATATTAGGGGGTTCCCCGGATTAAAGTACAGGTTATATGGGGAGTTGGGACCCCGGTCACCTAAATAAATACCTGCTGTAGCTATGCCCTGAAATACTACTAATAAAAGTAGCAACAGCACAAAGGATCCAATCTTTGGGCGCTGGCAGAATAAAAGCCTGTTTTTTAGTATGAGGGCTAGTATGGAAGGCAGGAAAAACAAAACCAACCAGACCCAGTTTTTGCTAAGGATATACAAGATATCCTTCCAGAATTCAAAGGCCTTTCCACCTTTAAAAGCCGAGAATACTGTATAGAAGGTTTTAAAGAACCTGTAATATATCATTTGGCTGGCAAAGACAGCACCGGATAAAAACAGCAGAATAAAGGCTAGTACAAACCTATCCTTCCCGTTAAATAAGGAAGCTACAAGAAAAAACAAGATGGAAAAGGACATATTAAACAGTAGAATATAGAAAAAACTATCCCAAGAGGAGGCTTGTGATAAAGACAGTTTTAGTACAATCTCATAGAAGATAAGGGAAAAATCAAAATAAAGCAGTAGTGATCCGGCTTTGAGGGCTTTTTTCATAAATTAACCTACCTTCCATACTGAATATCTACACTATATGTATTCATATTTGCCCCTGATAGTTACAGATACATATTTTTATGTGATTTTAGGTTTAAATATTATAATCCTATTTATAATCTTCTCTCGTATATGGAAATATTGTTGAAGTTGACCTCGTAGGTTCCGGTATCAGTATATTGGGTAACAGTTTTACCCTGGAAGATATCCATAAGGAATTCCAAAGCCATGGTTCCCCAGGAGAAAGCCCTTTGAGCAATAGAGGCTCTAATATGACCGGATTTTATGAGACTGGCAATGTCCTGGAAAAAGTCCACTGTCAACACCTCAAAACCAGGATTATATCTCTTAATATACTCCCCATAGGCAACACTCCATTCTCCATCAGTGGAGAATACCAGTTTAATATCCGGTTGTTCTGTACGTATAAATTCAGCTATATCATTTAGCTGCTCCTGTGTGGGAGTGCTGAGAATATCCCGCTTAAATACAGTTATATTTGAATTATTTTCAAGCTCATCTATAAAACCTTGTACACGCTGATCGATAGAGTGGATTCTAAGGTCTGACCAAACACCCACCAGTACGCTACCGTGGTTATTTAGAATCTGCTTTGCCGTTTTTGCAGCATTTCTGCCAAACTCATAACCGTTGGTTTCTATAAGGGTTTCGTAGGGTACATCATCGAGAGCCGAATTAATAAATATAATTTTAATGCCCTTGGAAGCTGCCTCTTTCAGTACCTGACGTATTTGAGGGGTATCGATGGGACTGATAATAATGGCATCAAAATTCCTGGCAATAAAACCATTAATGGCTGTAAGCATATCCTCTGCACCTCTTTCCCTGGTCTTAGGTGCAAAGAATTCCAGGTTGAAGTTAAAAGCATTAGCGGTTTTTGTTGCCTGCTTGATAGTGGGTCCCCAGAAAGGAGACTCAATATCAAAGATCATTGCAATATCCTTCTGTTTGGTTTCTATCCTTTCAATCTTTATATCTCTGGTATTATCCAATATATTATTAACCTTTTCACTCAAGTCCTGTGTCATTTTATAGGTTATATTTACAGCATTATTCTGATCAATTGTCAAGGAAGCCACTTCCTGAATGGTAGCCGAGGATTCTTCTACAATATTGGCTATGTTATCAAAGGCGGTAATCAACTCCTCTTTTTCTTTCAAAAGCTCTACTACATCAAAGTTTAGATCCTGCTGATTTGAAATATAGTTGTCGATAAAAGAGTTGATGCGTTCAAAGGCGTTTATTACTTCATTGACGGCCTGGGATTGATTGTCAAAGCTTTCTTTTGAGCTATTCATGGCCTGTTCCAGGCTATTAAGCTGGGTTATTATTTCGTTAATATTGTCATTTATAGATTTACTGGCTTCACTGCTGTTTTCTGATAATCTTCTTATTTCCTCTGCTACTACAGCAAAGCCTTTACCTGCTTCTCCAGCCCTTGATGCCTCAATGGCAGCGTTCAGTGCCAGCAGGTTTGTCCTTTTGGCGATATTAAATAATACTGCTGTAATTTCGTCAATGGTTTTTGTCTTATCCAGCAATTGATCTATTTCTTTTACAATTATATTGTTAGTTTCGTAGATCTTATTCTGCTGTTCAGAAAGGTTTAGTACAGCAGACCTGCCGTGGGAACTTACATCGCTCATTTCATGGGCCAGTTCAATCAGGTTATTAAATTTTTCACTCATCATGGAGATTTTATCAGATAGCATATCAGCAATATATTGACAGGTATTAAGGTCATTAGCCTGATTATGTGCACCTTCTGAAATGAATTCTGTTGCTACCTGAAGATTCTTTGAAGAATCCATCATTACTTCAACAAAGCCTGACAGTTGATCGGAAATTAGCTTGATATCATTAAAATCGGAAGAAAAATCTTTAATAAAACTTTTCAGGTTTTCATATAATTGTCTATGAGTACGATCTGCTCTCTTAATTTGCATTTCGGCCTCATCTGTAAAGTCCCAGTTGATAATTTTTTCTAAAACTGCATCATTATCTTTTGTTAATCCCCGAATTTTCATAATAGCACTCCTTCACTCCTGATTACTGTAAAAAGAAATGGCTGAGGTCTGTAAAACGGTGTCGACAGATTTGGATATATTATGTAATAATATACTATATTGTACTATTTTATCATTATTTTTCTAAACATACAATACAAGATATGGATTTACTAATGTCAATTATTCACAAAATCTACTATTTGGGGTATAATAACTTAAAAGCTAAGGATTAGATATATAAGTTAAGGGTTAGATATAGATTTGGGGGTTATATGTAAGATAAGATGGGTGAAACAGGAAGGAGTGAAGTACCAGTGAAGGACATTATTATTATTGGTGGAGGTATAGCAGGACTTACAGCAGGTATGTATGCCCAAAGAGGTGGAATGGATACTTTGCTGTTTGAGAAGATGTTTGTAGGTGGCCAGGCTGCTACTACTTATAGTATTGAAAACTATCCAGGATTTGTAGATCCTATAAGCGGACCTGACTTTGCTATGAAACTGGAAAGTCATGCACGTAAATTTGGGCTGGAGATTCTTTATGATGAAGTAAAGGATATACAAGTAGATGGTAAGATTAAAAAAGTAATTACCGATAATAAGGAATACCAAACCAAAACCATCATATTAGCAATGGGTGCAAGCCCAAAGATGCTGGGGCTTGAAAAGGAAGAACAATTCCGAGGCAGGGGCGTATCCTATTGCGCCACCTGTGATGGAGCATTTTATAAGGATAAGGTAACCGCTGTTGTTGGTGGTGGTGATACTGCTACCGAGGACGCCATGTTCCTTGCCCAATATGCATCCAAGGTGTACCTGATTCATAGAAGAGACCAGCTAAGAGCATCTAAAATCCTGCAGGATAGGGTTATGGCTCATCCCAGAATTGAAATATTATGGGACACTGTAGTGGAGTCCATAATGGGTGAGGAGCAGGTAGAAGGCATCAAGGTTAGGAATCTTAAAACCGATTCCCTATCTCAGCTGGAATTGGACGGATTCTTTATAGCAATTGGAATCCAGCCTAACAGCGGCCTGATAGCAGGCAAGGTAGATATGACTGATGATGGATTTGTATTGACAGACGAGAACATGGCAACCAATGTACCCGGAGTTTTTGCAGTAGGTGACCTACGCTACAAGCCCGTATGGCAACTGGTAACTGCCGCATCAGATGGTGCCATTGGGACCTTATCAGCGCAGAGATATATTATGGAGAATTTTGAATAAAAAGGGGATTGGCGATAAGTTATGGGACGTTTATTTGGAACTGATGGAGTACGAGGACTGGCAAACCACATGCTAACTTGTGACCTGGCCTACAAAATAGGCCAGGCCACTGTCAAGGTACTAAAAATGGCTAAACACAAGCCCAGAATCCTTATTGGAAGGGATACCAGACTTTCTGGAGGTATGCTGGAAGCGGCATTGATAGCCGGTGTTTGCTCTGTAGGAGGAGAGGCCATGATAGCCGGGGTTATTCCTACTCCTGCTGTAGCATATCTGGCCAGGCATTATAAGACTGATGCAGGAATAGTAATCTCCGCATCTCATAACTCCATGGAATATAATGGCATCAAAATATTCAATAGTCAGGGTTATAAGCTGTCTGATGAGCTGGAGGAGAGAATCGAAAGCATCATCCTGGATAACTCAGAAGAGATGATATATCCAACAGGTGTAGATGTTGGCCGGGTGGTAAGAGTTAAGAATGCTGTCAGGCATTATGTAGAATTCTTAAAGAGTACTAGAGATGTAAGATTTGACGGCATAAAGCTAGTGGTGGATTGTGCCAACGGTTCAGCATCAAGGATCGCTCCTGATCTTTTCTCTCAGCTGGGGGCTGAGGTTTATGCAATATATGATGAACCTGACGGTATTAACATTAATCGTCTGTGCGGTTCAACCTATCCTGAAAAACTGCAGGAATACGTGGTAGAAATGGGTGCAGATGTAGGGCTTGCCTTTGATGGAGATGCCGATAGACTGATCGCTGTAGACGAGCGGGGAAAGATAGTAGACGGAGACCAGATGCTGGTTATTTTTGGTCTGGACATGAAAAAAAGAGGCCTTCTGAAAAAGGATACGGTGGTTGGTACTGTAATGAGCAATCTGGGGTTTGACAAGGCTCTGCAGGAGGCGGGCTGCAATGTAGTTAAAACAAGTGTGGGAGACAGATATGTGCTTGAGAAGATGCTGGAAGAAGGCTATAATATAGGCGGCGAACAATCAGGACATATTATCTTTCTGGATTATAACACGACAGGGGATGGAATCCTGACCGCCCTTCAGCTGTTATCAGTTCTCAAGAGGGAGAACAAGAAGCTATCGGAACTGGCAAAAGTCATGGAAAAATTCCCTCAGGTACTGGTAAATGCAAAGGTAAGCGAGGAAAACAAGCTAAGCTATAGCCAGCATCCCGATATACAAGAAGAAATAAAGCGATTGGAAGAGCGCTTTGCAGGAGAGGGCAGGGTGCTAATCCGACCTTCTGGAACCGAGCCCTTGGTCAGGGTTATGATAGAGGGGAAGGACCAGTGTGAGATTGAAGAATATGCAGTAGGCTTAGCTAAACTCATAGAGGAACGCCTAAGTTAAATACATATGGAAAAAGATGTGGCAGTAGGCTTACAAATTTAGGACCTGCTGCCATTATGTTTTTTTATAAAGCCCTTACTTTTCTAATCATAATACTATATAATTAATGTAACTTTATGAGTTGCATATAATTGCAAAGTAAAAATGGAAGGAATTGATGTAATGAATATCAGAAAAATAACCGCCTTTATTATTGTGCTAGTTTTAGGGGTATCAATGGTTGCCTGTGGTACATCTGGCAGTGAGGATACAGTGGTAGCAGAAGTTAATGGTGAAAAGATTACCAAGGATGAGTTTGATAGTTTATATGATCAGATAAAGCAAAGCTATAATATTACTGAGGAAATTGAAAATGATCCGGAGCAACAGGAAGCAATAGCTGAGTTAAAGGCCGATATACTGGAGCAGATAATAACGGAAAAACTGGTGGTTCAGAAGGCAAAAGAAGCTGGATTTGAAGTAAACGAGGATATACTGAATGAGGCCAGAAGGGAGTTTGAAAACATTATTGCCGAAGTGGCATTTCAAATAGAGATAATGGACAGCAGTGCGCAGGAGAACCAGGATAATGAGGAAAGTCAGGGCAAGGATTACATGAGCGAAGCAAAAGCTTATATTCAGGAACAGCTGGAATCTATAGGACAAACTGAGGAAGAGTATATTGAATTTATAGCGGAGCAGATGGTTCTGGACAACTATATAGAGGATTTGGTAAAGGATGTAAAGGCCGATCAGCAGGAGGTCCAGCAGTATTACGAAGAAAGACTAGAGTTCCAGAAGAACAATATATCCAACATAGTCTACGAAGAGGTGGAATTGTACGCCCCTGAAGAAGCCAGGGTAAAGCATATACTAATAATGCTGGCTCAGGAGCATATAGATGAGTACAATAGTTTGCTTTCTCAGGAAAAGACAGAAGAAGCTCAACAATATCTGGAGGAAAAACTAAAGGATATTGAGCCAAAAGCCTTGGAGGTTCTGGAAAAGGCAAAAGGTGGAGAGGAATTTGAAAAGCTTATAGAAGAATATGGTGAGGATCCTGGCATGGAGGGTAATGATACAGGTTATCTGGTTAGACAGGACGGCAGCTTTGTGCATGAGTTTGAAGAAACGGCTTTCAAGCTGGAAGAAGGAGAAATATCCGATCTGGTAGCCAGCGGTTTTGGGTACCATATCATAAAGCTTTATGAAAAGACTCCGGAAAAGGTATATACCTTGGAAGAAAAATATGATGAGCTGGAAGAGATATTAAGCCAGCAAAAAAAGACAGATGCCTGGACCTTAATATTAGAAGAGTGGATGGAAAGCGCAAAAATCAAAAGATATGAAAAGAGGTTGTAGGTGAGACAGCATGAAAGGCAAAGTGTTGATTGTGGATGATGAAAGTTCTATTCGCAGTTTTATAAGGATAGGATTCGAAAGAAGCAATTTTCACATAATAGAGGCCGAAACTGGGGAGGAAGGAATTAGACTGGCCAGGAAGCATAGTCCTGATATAGTTATATTGGATATAATGTTGCCTGGAATAGATGGATTTGAAGTATGTGTGGCCCTACGTTCAGAGTTCCCGAGAATGGGCATAATAATGCTCACTGCTCGGGACTTGGACATGGACAGAATTATGGGCTTGGAGCAGGGTGCAGATGATTATGTGGTTAAACCCTTTAACCCTTTGGAGTTGGTATTAAGAGCCGAGGGGTTATTAAGACGCATAAGAGGTAATAATCAAAAGAAGAATGACCGTAGCATATATTATCCTCCCTTTGAGATAGACACCTACTCCCAAAAGGTTTATAAAAATGGTGAAGAAATAGACTTAACCCCTAAAGAATATCAGTTAATGACCCTCTTTATCAAAAACCCAGGCAAGCTGTTTAGCCGCAATGAATTAATAGATCAGGTGTGGGGACAGGACTATGTGGGAGATTTAAAGGTTGTTGACGTGAATATTAGAAGGTTGAGGAAAAGGATTGAGGACAGACCCTCTCATCCCAAATATATAGAGACTGTATGGGGAATTGGTTATCGATGGCGAGAAAAGGAATAGAAGGTCAAAAGAGCATAAGAACCAGGATTGGTTACAGTTTTATGGGCATTATTATCATTAGTATATTCATATTTATACTAATGCTCAGCATATTTCTCAAAGAGTATTATTATAAAAGCGTTGAGGATATATTAACCGACCAAATTCGCATGTCCGCCAGTTTTTATTCCCGATATTTTTCTGACAGCACCCTTCAGGATAATGTAATGGATAACGTAGATGTATTTTGGAAGTTTACATCTGCCCAGGTACAGATCATTGACAAATCAGGCATGGTACTAATGGATTCTATTGGCGTAAATATTGTTGACAGGCTGGATACCATTGATGTCAAAAACGCCCTGGAGGGTGGGATTGGAAAATGGATTGGCAGAGTTTCCTATTCTGATGATCTGGTAATGTCAGTATCCCATCCCCTGGAAAGTAATAATGAGATTGTGGGAGTTTTGAGGTTTACAACATCTCTAGTTCCTATTAATGAGCAGTTAAGGTATGTAATCTGGATTTTTATCCTTATGGGATTGTTAACCATAGCCATATCCAGCATAATCAGCTTTATTCTGGCCAATGGAGTGGCCAAGCCCATAAAGGAGGTAACTAAAGTAGCTGAGCAAATGGCCAAAGGAGATTTTCAGGTAAGGAGTGTAAAAGAATCTAATGATGAAATAGGGCGCTTATCTGATACCTTAAATTACATGGCCAATGAAATAATGGAAAAAGATAAGCTAAAAAATGAATTTATAGCATCTGTCTCTCATGAGTTAAGAACCCCCTTAACTTCAATAAAGGGATGGGCTGTTATACTCAACAATACCAGCCCAGAGGAGGCTGAAATTTTTAAGGACGGGCTTAAGATAATAGAAAAAGAAACAGAACGTCTATCGGGCATGGTAGAGGAACTACTGGATTTTTCTAAACTCCTTTCGGGAAAGATTCATATAAGGCTTAAAGAGACCAATATAGCTAATCTTATAGAATATATTAAACGGCATATGACTCCGGTGGCTCAGAGAAACAGGATTAATTTTGAGGTAGAATATCCAGATGAGCTGCCAGAGATAAGTATAGATGAAAATAGAATTAAGCAGGTACTCATAAATGTTTTGGACAACGCCTTTAAATTTACGGATCAGGACGGTTTAGTCAGTTTTAGAACCCATGTGGAAGAGGACTTTATTGTTATGGTAGTAGAAGACAGTGGATGCGGTATACCTGCTAATGAGCTGCCTTATATCAAGGACAAGTTTTTTAAAGGCAAGAACAGCAAAGCCGCCAGTGGAATTGGTCTTTCTGTATCCCATGAGATAATAAGCAAACACAAGGGGCAGCTGGATATAGAAAGCCAGGAAGGCAAGGGTACAAGGGTCATTATCAGACTACCAATTACTTAGGTATTACTTAGGTTTTTACTTGGAGGGGAAGATTCTATCTTGAAATACATCAAAAAGGCATATACAAAAAACTGGTGTATAATACTGGCTATCCTGCTTTTGTTAACAGGCTGTCAGGGAATTCCTCAGCTTAATTCCGGGCAGATAATTGTATCTCCTGAAAACAAAGCAATTCCCATCCAGGGCACCTGGAAGATTTATGATTTTACCAGAATATCTGATATCCAGGAGGATCAGGACAGCATTAAAGACTTTGAAAAGCTTTTGGATAATATAGCTGTTTTTGCCCATAACTGGGCCAGGGTAGCGGACGAAAGTTGCACAGATGCCAGGTATCAGATTAGAAGGGTAAAAACAAGGGATTATATGGTGTTTCACCATAATGTGGATATGGAAGAGTTAGATATCGGCAGTGAAATGATTGATATTATATCTATCATATCAAAGGGATCCCTCTTTTTTGAGATAGCTATGATAGATAAAGACACTGCTTTGATATATATGGACAACTGCTTTTACTGGCTAAAAAAGGTTTCCAATGAAACGGACAATTACTATGCTGATGAGCAAAAAAACCAACAGAATCATGTTGAGAGAACCGAAGCCCAGGATAATCTGTTGAGATCAGGGGTTCTTATAGGTTTGCGTTCAACAGTTCCCAGTACTAACGAGGAAGATATATTTAGCGAAAGATCCAGCTACAGGACCATCTGGATTTCTTCTTATAATAGGGATATAAAGTCCACTTTAGAGGTGCCTAATTTATTTATTCCCAGAAGAAGTGGTTTTTGGACCTTGAAGGTAAAAGTGAGAAAATATAATGAGTTTTTGCAGGACAATATAGTACTGGAGCCTCTGGTGCCAAGGGGAACAATTATAAAAGAGGCGGATCAACAGAATATGACAGTCTTAAAGGGAAATATTAAGAAGGATTTGCTCTTTGTCAGCGATGATTATATTGCCGTAGAATATACATGGCGTATGGGCACTGTTACAGAGAGGGGCTATAGGGTATTACCCCTGGATGATGCAAACAGCCAAAACGGCATTCTGGTATCTGATATTGCAGGAGAGAATATGAAAGACATATTCTATACTTCTGCACAGGCTCATCTTGTGTCCAATGGTATCAAGACAAATACAGAATTAAAAGACATGATTACAGTCACTGAGGATAACTTTGCTCTGGAAAGAAGGAACGGCAACTGGACTTTAAAGGGCAGGGTAGACCTTGGAAACAGTTATGAGGAGTTTACTATCGGCCTTTCTCCTGTAGGCAAACTGGTAAATTATGATGATCTTCATGTACCTTGGGATACTATTAAGGAGAAGGTACCTATGGCACTGGATGCCTATACATCTCCCAACAAGGAACTGCTGATAGTGATAACTGGTAATTTCATTATGGTGTATACCATAAAAAATGGGGAGATTTCTGAAAAACCTATAAAGAAAATAGACATAAAAAAAGGAGAGTCGGTTATTATGGTGGAATGGGCTACAGGTGACTATGTAGCCAGATGGGAAAAAAGCTTTAACCAACTCAATCCTTATATAGTTAATCCTTAGTATTTACTTCTACAGTATTGACTTCTAGAACATCTTCCAATAGTTCTGGGACAGTAACCAGTTCATAGCCTTGTCCATGCAAATATTCTATTATTTGGGGCAGGGCTTTTATTGTATTAGGGATAGAATCACTTGATCCACTAGAATGGAGTAAATTTATAGCACCGGGTTCCAGGTTCTCCTTTATATGGTTCAGGATTTTCTTGGAGGATATACCGGACCAGTCTCTTGGATCTATGGACCAGTGTATATTATGAAAGCCTTGCTCTGCTATTATTTCAAGAACCTTGCGATTGTAGGCTCCATAAGGTAGCCTGAATAGGGAGTTGGGTTTGCCTGTAACTTCCTCTATTAACTGATTGGTTCTTTGAAGTTCATCAATGGCTTTCTTTTTTGATATTTTTGTAAAATTGCTGTGGTTCCAGCTATGATTGGCTACCACATGGCCTTCCTCGTCTATTCTTTTTAAGACATCCCGGTTTTTGTTTCCCTCAATACCCAGAATAAAGAAGGTAGCCTTCACATCGTATTCTTTCAATATATCCAGAACTTGAGGAGTGAAATAAGCATCGGGTCCGTCATCGAAGGTTAGAGCCACCCTTTTTAACTCCTTGTTTGGTGAATTCTTAATTATTTTAGCTGCAGGTACAGCCTCGGTTTTATAGTGTTTTGATGAATTTTCATCCTGTTCTGTTTCATTAGTTTCATTATCAGTATTATCAATATCATTATTGCTTTCGGAATCATTATCGTTATGAGGATTCATGTCCTTATCACTGTTTGTTCCCTCATTTTGATCCCTGTTATTGTTATCATTGTCATCTAAGCTGTCGGAATTCTTGTCATCAATATTATCAAGATGTTCATTATCAAGATCCTCAAAGCCTATGTACTTAACATTACCTTTAGTTTTTTCTTTATCTAAATTTGATACTAAGTCCTCATTTATTATAGGTTGGTTATTAGAATCACTATTAGTATCATTATTAGAATTGTTCTGATTACTTGTCTGGTTATCAGCATTGGAATCAAGATTATTTTGATTATCTGTATTGGAATCAGGACTATCTTGATCTATTGGAAGGGAAGGCTTTACAGTAAAGATACTGGTGAATGGAAAGCTGCATCCCACGAGTAAACCAAAAGATATAAGAAGTAAGAAGATAGTGAAGTTTTTAAGTAAGTATTTTTTGCCATTAGTTACCACGACCAAAACCCCCATTGTTAGAAATAATATCATTTTGACACACATTTTGACTGTTTATATTACAATTGTACACAATCCTTTAAAGGAATAAGTTACAAAACGGTTACATAATAAATTAAATTTTATGAATTAATAATTTCAAACTCAGATAAAAAATAATAATAGCTGGTATTATTATATACTATTATTTATATTTATTGTGATAAAATATAAACATTGGATTTTCTTTGTACTAGTATAAACCTTTAATATAAATTTAAGGAGGTAAATGAAAATGAAAATCCGTGAAAACGCTGTTATCTTATTTCAAGGGGACAGTATAACTGATTGTGGCAGAAGCAGGGAGAATGATAAGGACCTGGGAACAGGGTATGCAAATTTTATTTCAGCATATCTTAATGCTACCTATCCGGAAAAAAGGCTTAACTTTATCAATAGGGGTATTAGTGGCAATCGTGTGGTAGATCTGTTAAATAGATGGGATGATGATTGCATAGATCTAAAGCCGGATCTAGTATCCATTTTAATTGGAATTAATGATTGCTGGCGCCGCTATGACAGCAACGATCCAACATCAGTAGAGGATTTTGAAAAGAACTATAGAAAGATCCTAACTCAAATAAAGGAAAACTTAGATGCTCAAATTGTTTTGTGTGAACCCTTTGTTTTACCGGTACCTGAAGACAGAAAGCAGTGGCGGGAAGATCTAGATCCAAAGATTCAGGTAGTTAGAAACCTTTCTTTAGAATTTAATACTTTTTATGTACCCTTTGATGGTATATTTGCCAGTGCCTGCACCAGAAGGGAACCGGCATTCTGGGCCGAGGACGGCGTTCATCCCACCCAGGCAGGTCATGTCCTAATGGCAAAAGCCTGGCTGAAGGTGCTAGAAAACATTTGGTAGGTATTGACTTTTTTTATGGATTAATGTATATTTAATCAAAGTCTATTAATACACAAATATACATAAATAGACATTTATTAGAAGAGCTTAGAATAGCTTAGAATAGAAGAGAGGAGTATAACTATGCTATTGTGTAACGAAAAAGGATATTTTGGAGAATTTGGAGGCAGGTTTGTTCCACCAGAGCTGGACAAGGTCTTAGATGAAGTCAAGGAAGCTTTCGAAAAGTATAGAAATGACCCCCAGTTTTTAGAAGAACTTAAATACTATTATAGGCAGTATGTGGGCAGACCAAACCCTCTATATTTGGCTGAAAAACTAAGCAAGAAAATAGGAGGCGCCAGGATTTATTTTAAGAGAGAGGATCTAAACCACACTGGTGCTCATAAGATTAATAATACCATCGGTCAGGTGCTGTTAGCCAAGCGCCTGGGCAAAAAGCGGGTTATAGCTGAAACAGGTGCCGGCCAGCATGGAGTGGCCACAGCCACGGCCTGTGCCTTATTTGATATGGAATGCATAATATACATGGGTGAAGAAGATACCCGAAGGCAGCAGCTGAATGTATTTAGGATGGAGCTTTTAGGTGCCAAGGTTGTTGCCGTTACCGAAGGATTAAAAACATTAAAAGAGGCAGTGGATGCTGCACTGGATGATCTGATACAAAACTACGAGAATACCTACTATATGTTAGGTTCTGCCGTTGGTCCTGATCCATACCCTGCCATGGTAAATGTATTCCAGTCCGTTATTGGTCAGGAAGTAAAAGAGCAGATGCTGGAGGCAGAAGGATCTTTACCCGACTATCTGGTGGCCTGCGTAGGCGGAGGAAGTAATGCAATTGGCTTGTTTGCCCCCTTTTTTAATGATAAGGAAGTAAAGATGATAGGGGTAGAGCCTGCAGGTAAAGGACTTGATCCCGGTATGCATGCAGCATCATTAACCTTGGGTAAGCCGGGGGTTATACACGGATTTAAGTGTTATGTTCTGCAGGATGAGGATGGAGAAATCCTACCGGTTCATTCCATCTCAGCAGGACTGGATTATCCGGGAGTGGGCCCGGAGCACAGCTATTACAAGGATATTGGACGGGCAGAATATGTGACCATTACAGATGAGGAAGCCCTGGAAGCCTTCTTTGAACTCTCAAAGACCGAAGGCATAATTCCCGCATTAGAAAGTGCTCATGCCGTAGCATATGCTATGAAACTGGCTAAAGACCTTTCTCCGGATAAAAAGATTGTGGTGAATCTTTCCGGACGGGGCGACAAAGACGTTGCTCAGGTATCAGAGATGGTAAAAAATAAACAAATAGCTTTTAAATAAGATTTTAGCACATTTTAGAGGCAGACTTATTTCAGTAAGTCTGCCTTTTTAAATATTGACAGAATTTTTCTTAAAAGCTAGTAAAAAGCTAGTATAATGGATAATATTACTATATAATAAATGTAGAGATATTTAAATTAACTACCTGTACTAGTTAGATTTTTAGATCATTGTGTAGTAAATAACGGCTATTAAAAAGTGAACCTTTAATAGCGATTAATATGAGATTAACTAGTACAAGGGGTTAAACTACATATAAAATGAAAGGAGTTTTGCCAGATGCCAGAAGTTGTATATGTAATGTTTGTTATAGTGGCCATTATTGTATTTTTGTCCATATTCTTTACCTTTGTTCCCGTGGGACTATGGATTTCCGCTTTGGCCGCTGATGTAAAGATCGGTATTATGAATCTGGTGGGTATGAGGCTTAGGAGGGTGGTTCCATCCAGAATAGTCAATCCCATGATCAAGGCCACAAAAGCCGGACTTGATATCTCCATAAACAAGCTGGAGGCCCACTATTTAGCCGGAGGTAATGTGGACCGTGTGGTAGACTCATTGATAGCGGCCCAGCGGGCTGATATTCCCCTGGAGTTTGAACGGGCGGCAGCTATTGACCTGGCTGGTAGAAATGTGTTAGAAGCCGTTCAAATGAGTGTCAATCCTAAAGTTATTGAGACTCCAAGTATTTCTGCTGTTGCCAAGGATGGAATCGAGCTTATCGCCAAGGCCCGTGTTACGGTGAGAGCCAACATCGACAGGCTGGTTGGTGGAGCCGGCGAAGAGACCATTATAGCAAGAGTTGGTGAGGGTATTGTTACTACCATAGGTTCTGCTGAGTCCCACAAAGAGGTACTGGAAAATCCCGATAGCATATCCGAAACAGTTTTAACCAAGAGCTTGCATTCAGGAACTGCCTTTGAAATCCTATCCATAGATATAGCAGATGTGGATGTAGGAAGAAATATAGGTGCCCAGCTTCAGACAGATCAGGCAGAGGCCGATAAGCGTATAGCCCAGGCAAAAGCCGAGGAAAGGCGTGCTATGGCAGTAGCCAGGGAACAGGAAATGGCAGCCAGGGTACAGGAAATGAGAGCCAAGGTTGTAGAGGCCGAGGCAGAAATACCAAAGGCTATAGCTGCTGCCTTTAGAGAAGGCAAACTAGGTGTTATGGATTATTACAATATGCAAAATGTAATTTCTGATACCAAGATGAGGGAGGCTATTTCCAATATAGGAGATGCTAGCACACCTCAAGAGGATGGAAAACCAGGAAATAAATAGTCTAGTACAATAGCTTATGGGGGTTTGTATAGTGCCTACAAAGGATAAGGATTTAACTATGAATACCCATGAAAGGGGAGGGCCCTCAATAGTTGCATATCTATTTGCCCTTCCCCCTGTTATTATACTGTTAGTTTATAAAGTAGTTCCTTTTATCACTGCTTTGATTTTGCCCTTTAAAGAATATGAGCTTACTAAGGGTGTTTCCGGTAGTGCCTGGGTGGGGATGAGAAATTTTAGTGATCTTTTTAATTCCCCTTTTTTCACCAAGGTTTTGTCCAATACTGTTACACTTAAGTTGGAATACATATTCCTGTGCAGCATATCTGCTTTTCTAATCGCTTTAATACTGGGATTCATTGGGTCCAAATTCTGGCAAAGGGTCTTCTCTACTATTTTTCTCCTACCTTACTTTATGCCTGCAGCAGTTTTTATCTATCTGGTTTTATACGCTATGAGCAATGCCGGGATGTTTTTTATGTATTCTACAGAATCCTTAATGGATCCGGAAACCTTTAGATTGATTTACCCCATTTTAGAGGCTATAAGAAATATTGGTATACCCGTTATTATTGCTTTGGCCGCTATAAATGGCAGAAGAGCTGTAGATAACAGAGGATTTTTACATACACAGCTAATACCTACCCTAAAGTCGATAGGCTTGTTTGCTCTTATACAGCTGTCAACACTTTTGACCATGGACTATGAGTTCTTAAGCTATTTGCAAAATCCCACCATATATGAAACAGCTGCTACTCTTGATACCTTTGTTTATAGAACCGCCCTAATGAATAATGAGTTTGGTTTAGCGAGTGCTATCTGGCTTATTAAGTATGCAGTTCAACTAGTTCTGTCAATTCTAATCTTTTTCCTAATAAAGAGGTTTTTTATAAAGGGTGTTTTCCCCAGTCAGACTAAAAGGGCTGAAGGAATTAGAAAGCGAGGATCATTTGTAGGAGTGGTACTATCCTTTTTTGTGGTGCAGCTATATCTGTTGCTGACAACAGCCCCTCTGGCCGTATCAGTAGTAGAAGTTTTTGGGGATGGCAGCCAGATTTCACAGGCTTCCAGCGATTTGTTATCAGGCCTGCCCCTACACAGCTCCTTTACTACATATGCAATCGGTATAACTTTTGCGGTGCTGGTTAATATGGTTATTACAATCCTTCTGGCCTATCCCCTTACGGTTAAAGATTTGCCTGGCAGGCTTTTATATACCATATTTTTAATCATAGTGCTAAATATGGGAATGGGCGGAGTTCATGAATATCTCTTCTTTAGGGGCAAGGGTATGCACAACACCATATTACCCTATCTGATTACCGGCTTTTTTACCCTGGCCAATGTTTTTGTTATTAAAGCCATCTACAATACCAGATATGTATCTGTAGAGGAAAGAACGGTTAAGGGAGTAGAGGGAGATCCCGAATCATTTGTTAAGAGATATTTGCCCAGGGTGGTAAAACCCATTCTGGGGCTAGGTGCCCTACAGTTTGCATTTATGTGGAACTCCTGTTATCCAGGCCAGCTGGTTTATTTAGCTGATCCCAATAAATTTTCACCGGTAATGATATTCCGTAATATAATAATGGGTGCACAGGCAGATGTATACGGTCAGCTTGCATTTGATGTTATTAAACTTGGGGCTGCGGTATCCATTCCTGGTATCATAATGCTATTGTTTATTATGATACTGGGAGGGCATGAAATATTTACCGCCCAGATATGGAAAAATTAAAAATTTAACAGTCTTTTTACTAATTTGCCTCATACTGCCAGATAATATTAATATATTGTTTATAAATTGGACATAAATTCGTGCTAAAATGGAGGGTATGAGGTGATGCAGATATGTCGCATGCAACAAGAGTAGAAAAAAAGAAAAGTAAGGCAGCAAAAAATAAGAATAAAAATATATTTAAGTCAGTAGCATTAATAACCTTGGTCATACTGTTGATAGCGGGTTTCTTTGCAGCTGGCGTAGTAAAATCCATTATAGATAGTGCTCCTCCTTTGGATCTGACCAAGATTGAGGAGCAAAGTCAGACTAGCTTTTTCTATGATCAGGATGGTAATCCTGTTACCGAGTATTTTGGATTTGAAAACAGGGTATGGGCCAGCCTGGATGAAATCCCCGATATGCTGCAAAAGGCTTTTATTGCCATAGAGGATAAAAGATTTATGGAGCATCAGGGTATAGACATCCTTAGAATAGGTGGCGCCTTTATTAATAACTTAAAGGGAGGATATATACAGGGTGCAAGCACAATAACCCAGCAGCTGGTAAAAACCCTGTACCTAACACCTGAAAGAAGCTATAACCGTAAGATCCAGGAGGCCTATCTGGCAATCAAACTGGAGAGGGAATTCACCAAGGAACAAATTTTAGAGGCCTATTTAAATACCATAAACTTTGAAGAGGGTAACTATGGTGTTAAGGCTGCTGCCAAGGATTACTTTGGCAAGGAGCTGAATGAGCTAACTCTTAAGGAAATGGCTGTTCTGGCGGGATTGGTAAGAAATCCTTCAGGCTATAATCCTCGCAGAAATTATCATGGTGAAGAGGACAGAAGGCATATAACAGAGGACCGCGCTCAATTAGTTCTTAAGGCTATGCTGGAAAATGAATTTATAACCCAACAGCAGTATGAGGAAGCAGTAGCCGAGGGGCTCCACGTTGTAAAGGAGGCTACCAGGTTAAAGCTATATGATATGGCCCCCTTTATTGAGTATGCCATCTATGAGGTAAGGGACGCTATTATCAAGCTTAAAGGCTGGCAGGACCATAAAGATGGACGCCAGAAGGCTGATGAGTTTATATATTCCAATGGGTTAAAAATATATACTACCTTGGATAAAAACATTCAAAAAATATTGGAGGATACAATATATAACTGGGAGAACTACCCTGAGCTGCAGGAGGGGGATGACAATCCTCTGATCCAGCCTCAGGCAGCAGCAGTGGTTATGGACAATCAGGGTCATATAAAGGGTATTGTTGGAGGGCGTACTCCACCTACAAATAAAAGGGAGTTAAACAGGGCTATATCCCCTGTTATGATGGGATCTACCATAAAGCCTGTTGCAGTTTATGGACCGGCCCTGGAAGAAGGCAAATCTCCTGCCACCATATACCACAATATTCCGGTAAAGATTGAAGGATGGGACTTACAGCAGGATTTTCCTAAAAACTACGGTGGAGGCAGTTATTCAGGACCCACCAGCATGAGAGAGGGGCTTAGACGTTCTCTCAATATAGTGGCAGCTCAGACCCTTACCTACGATGTTGGTTTTGAAAGGTCTAAGACCTATCTGCAAGGTCTAGGAATTGATCCTTCTCATATTCAGGTAAACGGGTCAGGATTAGCCCTTGGTACCTCGTCTATTACTCCTGTTGAACTGGCAGGTGCCTACAGCGCTATAGCCAATGGCGGGGTATTCAATGAGCCTATATCGGTGCTCAAGGTAGTGGACAGGGACGGTAATGTAATTATTGACCGGACTAATAACAGAGTTCATCGCAAGGTCTTTAGTGAGGCTACCTCCTGGATGCTCGTAGATATGATGAAGGATGCGGTGAAAAGCGGAACAGGTCAAAATGCGCAGATACCCGGAATGACAGTGGCAGGTAAAACCGGAACCAACAGCGACTATAAGGGTGTAGCTTTTGCCGGCTTTACCCCCTATTATACAGGTGTTGTATGGATTGGTCACGATGAAGGTAAGCCATTGGCAGCAGGAGCTCAAGGAGGTAAACATGCAGCACCCTTATGGCAGGCCTTTATGTCAAGGATCCACGAAGGTCTGGAGGACAGGGACATCCTGGGCAAAGGGCCTGAAGAGCTGGGATTGGTACAAAAGAGGGTATGCAAGATCTCGGGAAAACTGGCAGGTCCTAATTGTCCCTCTGAGGATACCATAGTTGACTGGTTTAACCCCAACTCAGTTCCTAAAGGAACCTGTACCCAGCATGGTACCATACAGGTATGTAGTGAATCAGGCAAGTTTCCAGGGCCTTATTGCCCAGAGAATTTAGTGACCACTAAATCAGTGTATTTCCTGGAGAGTGATTCTCCTTATAGGCATTTGTCCCGTGACCAGGTTCGTAAATGGATACCCAGGGTATACTTTGGTTTTAATAGTATGGCAGAAGTCAGCAGTTTGAATATCAATAATCCTGATCATCAAAAATACTTCTGTCATATCCATACTGAACCTCCGGCACCAGAAATTGATGAACAAATAGATGAGACACTGGAAAACCTGAAAGATTTCTTTGAAGGACTGCTTCCAGGCAAAGGAAAGAATAAGAATAAAGAAGATAAAGACAGTAAGCCCAGGGGCAACCAGAGGGGAGACCAAGGCAACTGGAGCAATGAAAATAAAAATGCCGGCAATGGTAATAACAACAATAGCAATAAGAGCAATAACAGCAATAACAGTGACAATAGCAATAACGGTAACAATAGTAATAATAGCAATAACCATGACAACAGCAGCAATGTAAATCAGGAGCACAGTACAGAACAAACGGATGGCGGCAATAATCATAACAATGAGGAAAATTAAAACTTTACCCCTAGGGCACATTAACCCTAGGGGTAAATATTTAATCCTGTGTTTTTCCTAAATTATTAAAATATTTATATTTACTCTGATAAATATTCCAACATTTTAGAGTGGACAGCACCATTTGTGGCAAGAACAGAGGATCGGGAAAATATGGGCAAAGGCTTATTATCAAAAGTTGTTACAGTACCTCCAGCCTCCTGGACGATAATAGCTCCTGCAGCATAATCCCAAGGGCTCAAAAACTTTTCAAAAAAGGCCTCTATCCTGCCGGCTGCTACATAGGCCATGTCTAATGCTGCTGAGCCCGATCGCCTTATGTCCTGGCAGTCCATATATATTTTATGGGCTATTAAGAAGGTATCCTTTGAATCCTTTTTGTTATAGGGATGTGTTCCCATGGTTATTAGACTGTCGGACATAGATGTATAATTGGATACACGAATGGGTTTTCCGTTTAGGTAAGCCCCTTTGTTAAGGTAGCCAGTAAAGAGTTCATCGGTATAGGGGTTATAAATGCCCCCAAACTCTAAGCGACCGTTTTTCCATAAGGCCAGGGACACGGCACTTTGGTTATAATTATGTATAAGATTGGTTGTACCATCTAATGGATCAAGTAGCCATATGGGCTGTGTCAGATCTAATGAATGGATTTTTTCTTCTTCACCCATGAATTGATAGTCAGGATACATAGATTTAAGCCCCTGAAATATAAACTCCTGTACCCTGATATCAACCAGGGTAACATAATCGGCAGCACCTTTTTCTTTGCGGGTATTTATAAGGGTCTCGTTAAAAATAATGTCTTTTGTTGATTTTACAAGCTCAATTACCTTTTGCATTTTTATAGCCAACCTACTCTCCATTTCTAGTGTAATCTATTTAGGTATAATAACAACACATTTTATGAATAATACAAATTTTTATACAAAAATTTCAGGATATGTGTAACAATTGGATGCTTTAATTTGTCTTATATAATAGCAGGTTATAAATTATTATCAAAAACCTAATAGAGTTTAATATGAATATGAAATAAGATAATAAGCAACATGAAATTTAAAAAAATGAATACATTAGCACTAGGTTAAATGGGAGGGGCCGGATAAATGAGACTAACATCTATTATTATTCCTTATATTTTTGCCATTATAACTTTCTCTCTAATAATGTATTTTTTATTAAAGTTTATAGATAAAATCTCTGAAAAATAATATAATTAGATGCAATTTAATTATCTAAAACTTGCAAAAACATTGACAGTACACCGTAAGAATCATATAATTATATGGTGAAATAAAATTTTATCTATTTAAAATTTCATAATTCTCAACTGTTATTAAAGTGCATCCTGGGGAAGGCTTTATTTGGGAAAGGGAATTATGGATTAAAGGTATGGAGGGAAAGATATGAGCAGTAAATACAATCCTTATGATGCAATGTTGGAAGTTTTAGATAGAGCTGCCAATATGTTAGGATTAGAAGAACAGGATTATATTCATTTAAAATATCCTGAAAGGGAAATAAAGGTTTCTATACCTGTAGAGATGGATGATGGTTCGATTAAGGTTTTCGAGGGGTATAGAGTACAGCATTCAAGCGTTAGAGGGCCTTATAAAGGCGGAATCCGTTATCATCAGGATGTAGATATGGATGAGGTAAAGGCTTTAGCCGGCTGGATGAGCTTTAAATGCGCTGTAGTGGATATTCCCTATGGCGGAGGAAAAGGTGGCGTTAGAGTAGACGCTACAAAATTATCTAAAAAGGAACTGGAAAGACTAACAAGAAAATATGCTACCCTGCTTTATCCCTTTGTAGGCCCTGAAATTGATATACCTGCTCCCGATGTAAATACCAATGCCGAAATAATGAGTTGGTTTATGGATACATACAGCACTTTAAGAGGGCATCTGTCCCCAGGAGTGGTAACAGGAAAGCCAGTACCCATAGGAGGTTCTCTAGGCAGGACTGAGGCAACGGGCCGTGGTGTTATGTTTATGACCAGGGAAATCGCCAAAAAACTTCACTTACCTTTGGAGGGTGCAAGAGTTGCAGTCCAGGGTGCAGGTAATGTTGGCGGGACTGCTGCAAGGCTGCTGTATAGAGAGGGATGCAAAATTGTGGCTCTAAGCGATGTTTCCGGCGGTATCTACCTAGAAGAAGGCCTGAATATGGATGAGATTATGGATTTTCTCACCGCTGAACGGGGAAGATTGTTAAAAGACTATGATGTACCAGGTCTTGTTAGAATCTCCAATGATGAACTGCTAACTGCAGATGTAGATATTTTGATTCCTGCAGCTTTGGGCAATCAGATAACAGAGGAGATCGCACCCCGTATTAAGGCAAAGATTGTTGTAGAGGGTGCCAATGGGCCTACCACCGTAGCTGGAGACAAGATCCTGGAAGACAATGGAATAGTAGTAGTTCCTGATATTCTCGCCAATGCTGGTGGGGTTACTGTCTCCTATTTTGAGTGGGTGCAAAACCTCCAGTCCTTTAGATGGGAAGAGGAGGAGATCAATAAGAGGCTAGAAAATATTATGATAAAAGCCTTTAATGAGGTATGGAATACTGCCGAAAAAGCTGCTACCAGCCTAAGAATGGGTGCCTATATGGTTGCAGTGGACAGAATCGTTACTGCCAGCAAGATGAGGGGAATAAGCTAATAAATAAAAAGGACTGTTTTTAACAGTCCTTTTGTTGATTATATAAATACACTTATGGATTTTCCGCACCATTTCTCCCTTAATACAGGTTTTTCAATTTTACCGGTGGGGTTGCGAGGTACCCTGTCAAAGATAATTTTGCGAGGCCTTTTGTATCTGGGCAGGGTTTTGCAAAATTCCAGGATTGCTGATTCCTCTAGCTGCCTTCCTGGCTTTGGTTCCACAACAGCCACAGGTATTTCCCCCAGACGGTCGTCAGGCATTCCAATAACTGCTACATCTTTAATGTCCTCATGCTCCTGTAGAAAGTCTTCAACCTCTACCGGGAATATATTTTCGCCACCGGAAATTATAATATCCTTCTTTCTGTCTACTAGATAAATAAACCCTTCTGTATCCTGGCGGGCCATGTCCCCTGTGTATAGCCAGCCATCTTTGAGAACCCTATTAGTTTCCTCTTCATTATTGTAGTAACCCTTCATAACTCCGGGACCTTTTACAATCAATTCCCCTGTTTGACCGGGAGGAAGCTCATTTCCATTTTTATCTACGATTTTAGCCTGCCAGTTGTAGCCAGGTTTTCCAATAGCACCTACCTTGTGTATGTTTTCTAGTCCCAGGTGAACACAGCCAGGGCCGGTAGATTCGCTAAGGCCGTAGTTGGTGTCATAAGCTTGATTGGGGAAATATTTTCTCCATCTTTTAATCAGGCTGGGGGGAACTGGTTGAGCTCCAATATGCATTAGCCGCCACTGATCCAGTTTATAATCTTCAAGTTTTACCTCGCCGGATTCAATGGCATCTAAAATATCCTGTGCCCAGGGAACCAGCAGCCAGACTATAGTTGCCTGCTCCTGGGAAACGGCCTCAAGGATGTATTGAGGCTTTACTCCTTTTAGAATTACAGCCTTTGACCCTACTATCAGACTTCCGAACCAGTGCATCTTGGCTCCGGTGTGATAAAGGGGAGGTATGCAGAGGAAATTGTCTTCCCTGGTTTGCAGGTGATGATGATTCTCCGTTATACATGCCGATACCAGATTGGCATGGGTAAGAAGTATAGGTTTAGGTACGCCTGTAGTGCCCGATGTAAAATATAGGGCGGCATCCTGATCATCAGTAATGGATATGTCAGGACAATGGGTAGGCGCATCTTTTATAACATGGAAGAAGTTTTCGGTACCAGGCATAGACCCATCTTCGACGAATATATAGTTTTCAACACAGCAGCCATTATCTATTATATTTTCAATCCGTTCCTTAAATTCCGGTCCGAATATTAATGTCTTTGCACCAGCTGTATTTAAACACTTTTTAATATCAGAAGCAGTGAAACGGAAATTAAGGGGCACTGCTAAAGCACCAGTTTTTAGGATTCCAAAATAGACAGGCAACCATTCCAGACAGTTCATCATAAGGATTGCTACTTTATCCCCTGGCTTAATGCCACGATCTATTAAGGCGTGTGCTAACTGATTGGCCATATGGTCAAACTCCAACCAGGTTATTTCCCTGCGAATATTTGCAGCTGGATCTCTTTCAATTAAACTGACTTCGTGGGGATAAATTTTAGCATTAAGGGATAGCATTTCTGTGATAGGCATAAAAAGAACCTCCATTCTACCATTCTACAATCAATTAATAAAATACCTACTGTACTACCTAAACTACCAAAAGGGCATAAATAGTTATGTAAAACTTCTTGACTTGTGAAAATAATATCAAAATTACACCCATGTCTTCTGTATATAATTATATTCTAGGGGGGATTTGCCTTCATGTCAAGGCCTATTCCTGATATAAGACATATTAGTATATTGATATTTATCTTTTTAATTGGTATGATAAAAATATAGAATAATATTGAATCTTATGACACTTAAATATGATACTTTTATGACAAAGAGGGGATTGCGCTTTGGAAAAACAGTTTCATATAAATCTGGATAACAGTCATGGCGCTAAATATGCCATAGTGCCTGGCGATCCTGAAAGAGTAGAGGAAATAGCCAAATACCTGGAAAACCCAAGGTTTCTCACTGCAAAAAGGGAATATACCAGCTGGATTGGCCAGCTTAATGGTGAAAAGGTAATTGTCACCTCTACAGGTATCGGAGGGCCTTCGGCAGCCATAGCCATTGAGGAATTATACAAAACAGGAGTCAGAACCTTTATACGGGTGGGTACCTGTGGGGGAATGCAGCTAGAGGTGATGGGAGGAGATCTGGTCATAGCTACCGGATCCGTTCGCAGTGAAGGGACTACCAGGGAATATATGCCCATAGAGTTTCCTGCCATAGCTGATTTTCAGGTTGCTCAAGCCCTGGTTCAGGCGGCGGAAAGGCTGGGGTACAGATACCATACCGGGGTTGTGCAGTCAAAGGATTCCTTTTACGGCCAGCATAGCCCGGAAAGAATGCCTGTTGGATACCAGCTGTTAAATAGGTGGGATGCCTGGATTAAGGCAGGGGCTCTTGCATCGGAGATGGAGAGTGCCACCCTGTTTTGTGTTGCTTCTTATCTAAGGGCTCGTGCAGGCTGCGTCCTTAATGTATTGTGGAATCAGGAACGGGCAAAAGCCAATTTGGATGACCCCCATCATATGGATAATACCAGAGCAATAACTACCGCCATAGAGGCTATTAAGATATTAATAGAAAGGGACAGGTAAGCCTGCTTAATTTTCACAACCAGTTAATTTAAGGATATAATGAGTCACCTAAGACATGACATCAAGTCTACCATGCTTAATTGTATAGTCACCATACAATCAGCCAGGTAGAAAGACCCAGAAATATGTCTGAATGACCATTATTATTTTATGATGCATAAATGCACACAAAATAATAAATAAGGGGTTGATGTTATGAAGGTGTTGGTATTAGGTGGAGCAGGTAGTATGGGAGGTGGAGGTGCTTCCTTGCTGCTGACCTATCCTGATGTGGAGTCCATAGTGCTGGCAGATCTTAACAAGGAGGCGGTTGATCAGTTTGCGGCTTCCCTAAATTCTCCAAAGGTGTCTACTATGCAGTTAGATGTAACCGACAGACAAAAGCTAATTGAAACTGCAAAGAACTTTGATGTGGTTCTAAACGCCGTTGGTCCCTTTACCAGGTTCGGAGTACCTATTTTAGAAGCCATTATTGAAGCAGGGGTTAACTATGTAGATGTATGCGATGATCACGATGCGGCAATGGATCTGTTAGAGCTTGATGAAAGAGCAAAAGCAGCTGGTATTACAGCACTTATATGTATGGGAACTACTCCCGGAATCAGTAATGTTCAGGCCAGATATGCAGCAGATAAGTTAGATTCGGTGGATACACTTAAAATATGCTGGGCGGTAGGACTGCCTCCCCTTGATAAGGTAAAGGGTACCTTACTGGAGCAGGCAGCTACATCCACAGGAAGAGAATTGCTTTCACCAGCCGCCTGGGCACACATGGTCCATGTATGCACAGGGGATATACCAATCTGGAAAAATGGTAAATGGGATACCATGCCTGCACTGGAAGTAGGAGAGTATGTTGATTTCGCGGAACCTTTAGGCAGAGCAGAATCCTATTACTTGGGACATGCCGAGCCAGTAACCCTGCCCAGGTACATCAAGATTAATGATTTCTGTGCATGTCTTGGTTCCTTGATGCCGGAGATAACCAAAGAGCTTCGAAAGGAAGCACGAGGTCATGAAGATCCGGAAAATCCTCCAGTAAAACCCGATACCCCCCTATGGGAACCGCCTGCTAAATGGAAGGATCGGGGAGTATGGGTAGGGCAGGCAGCCATAGCAGAAGGATGGCAAAATGACGAATATGTAAGATATACCGTTAGATTTATGCTGGCAGGTGCTACTGACCTTATACCCTATAATAACGCTGGACAGGCAATTGGAACATACATGGTAGGCAAGGGATTAATTAAGGAAAAGGGTGTTATGGCACCGGAGGCTTGTATAGATCCCAAATCCTTCTTTGAAGAGCTGGCTAAGTATTATACCCAGTATTCTGGAGAAGAGTTTACTGCTGAAGAAGTTATACTGGTAGACAGAGAAGTAATCAAAAAGAAATAATAAATTTTAATTCCCTTATGAGCCTTTTGGCCATAAGGGAATTTTTTTGTCAAAAGAGACAGATATGGAGTAAAATGTAGTTTAATTGCATTTTAAAAACCAAATCAATATAATATATATTATACTATATCGAATATATAGTATATATAAACAGTACAACAATTTAATTTTGTTTACATATATCAGTTTAGCAGGCAGGTAATAGGTCAGTATTACAAATCAAGTAAAGGGGGATGAAATACAGCAGTTGCTGTAATATTTATGAGAGAAATATTTCATGTTGGTATCGATATTGGTTCAACCACTATAAAGATAGTAGTATTGAATGGCAATAAAGACGTAGTCTATAGCAGATATGAGAGACATTACGCGGCGATTAAGGACAGGCTTAAGGAGCTATTAACAAGTGCCTATAGCGTCATAAAAAGCGCATCCTTTACTGTTTCTATCACAGGTTCTGGAGGCATGGGGATAGCAAAGGCTTTAGGAATACCTTTTACCCAGGAAGTAGTAGCCTCCACCAAAGCAATTGGAACCTATTACCCTCATACTGATGTAGCTATTGAATTAGGTGGAGAAGACGCTAAAATCACCTATTTTACAGATGGAGTAGAACAAAGGATGAATGGTACCTGTGCGGGTGGTACCGGGTCATTTATTGATCAGATGGCCACCCTGCTCAATGTTGAGCTTGATGAATTAAATGAGCTGGCAAAAAATTATAAGACTGTCTATCCCATTGCTGCACGTTGTGGTGTCTTTGCAAAAACCGATGTGCAGCCCCTTATCAATGAAGGGGTTGCCAAGGAGGATATTGCCATATCCATATTTCATGCAGTAGTTGTCCAAACCATAAGTGTTCTGGCCTGTGGTCGCCCTATTAAAGGGAATGTGGCATTTTTAGGCGGACCATTGTACTTTTTGTCTGAATTAAGGAATAGGTTTATCGAGGTTTTAGAATTAACCCATGATCAGGTTGTTTTTCCTGACAACTCTCAGCTCTTTGTTGCCCTTGGCGCTGCCCTCTCTTCTGTGGATGGGGAATTGTTCACATATAAAGATTTAATAGACAGGTTTAAAAATCTGGGCCTGGAGATTATTGCTGAATCTACCAGAATGGATCCCCTCTTTATTAGCAAGCAGGAATATGAAGCCTTTAAGAGCAGGCATGATAAAAACACCATAAAAAGAAGGAACATAAAAGACTTTGAGGGTAAATGTTTTCTAGGCATCGATGCAGGTTCTACTACCAGCAAGGTAGCATTGATCGATGAGGAAGGAAATTTACTCTATACCTATTATGGAAGTAATGAGGGGAGCCCATTAAAGTCTACAATTAAGATTTTAAAAGAGCTTTACAGTATTTTACCTCCCGGAGCCCAAATTGCAAATACTGCAGTTACGGGCTATGGTGAGGGTCTATTAAAGGCTGCCCTAAATGTGGATATTGGCGAGATTGAAACAATAGCTCATTACAAGGCGGCCGACTATTTCTGTCCTGGGGTAGATTTTATACTGGATATTGGTGGGCAGGATATGAAATGTCTAAAAATCAGGGATGGAGTCATAGAAAGTATACATCTAAATGAGGCATGTTCAGCAGGCTGCGGCTCATTTCTGGACACATTTTCTGAATCCTTGGGTTTAAGCATAGAAGAATTTGCTTCAAAGGCACTCTTTGCCCAGGAGCCGGTTGATCTTGGGTCCCGTTGTACAGTTTTTATGAATTCAAAGGTAAAGCAGGCACAAAAGGAAGGGGCAACGGTGGGGGATATTTCTGCCGGTCTTTCCTATTCCGTTATTAGAAATGCACTGTACAAGGTAATTAAGATTAAAAACCCCAGGGAATTGGGACAAAAAATCGTAGTCCAGGGCGGTACCTTTTATAATGATGCGGTACTTAGATGCTTTGAAAAATTAACGGGCAGAGAGGTAATCAGGCCAGATATTGCGGGGCTTATGGGAGCTTTTGGTGCTGCACTCATTGCTAAGGAAAGATATGTACAGGGCCATGAGACAAGCCTTTTAGGACCCAGCCAACTGGAGAACTTTGATATTAGGACAAGGGTGGCCAGGTGCGGTCAATGTTCCAATAATTGTTTATTGACCATTAGTTACTTTGGAGAGGGCAAGAGATTTATTTCCGGAAACCGTTGTGAAAAGGGGGCTGGAAAGGAAAAAGCAGAAAAAACCTTACCAAACTTGTTCCAGTATAAATATAACAGGGTTTTTGATTATGAGCCCTTGCCTATAGAAAAGGCAAAACGTGGAGTGATAGGCATTCCAAGGGTACTGAATATATATGAAAACTATCCCTTCTGGCATACTCTCTTTACGGAGCTGGGCTTTAGAGTAGTACTTTCTGACAGATCATCTTCCAAAATCTATGAAAAGGGGATTGAAACCATCCCCTCGGAATCAGTATGCTATCCAGCAAAGATTGCTCATGGTCATGTTATGAATCTAATAGAAAAGGGTGTAGAGTTTATATTCTATCCCTGTATCTCCCATGAGCAAAAGGAAGACAAAAGCGCAGATAACCATTTTAACTGCCCTATTGTTCAATCCTATCCCGAGGTTATAAAAAATAATATAGACCAATTAAGGGAAAAGGGAATTCTGTATATGAACCCCTTTTTGCCCTATGATCATAGAGAAAGAATGGCAAAAAGGCTGTGGGAAGAATTAAGGGTTTTGGGTATTGATAAAAGAGAAATAGAAAAGAGCGTAGAAAAGGCCTACAAGGCGCAGGATGCCTTTAAGAAGGATATGCAAAGGGCAGGGGATAAGGCCCTGAAAGATATAAGAGAGAAGGGAATAAAGGGAATTGTGCTGTCGGGACGGCCCTACCATATAGACCCGGAAATCAATCACGGTATACCGGAGATGATTAATTCCTTAGGTTTAGCAGTTTTAACAGAGGATTCTGTGGCTCATCTGGGCAAGGTAGACAGACCCTTGAGGGTAGTGGATCAATGGGCATATCATTCACGGCTTTACAGAGCTGCAAGCTTTGTTGCAAGACAGAAAGACCTGGAGCTGGTGCAGTTAAACTCTTTTGGTTGCGGATTGGATGCCGTTACAACAGACCAGGTAGAGGAGATATTAAAGGCTTATGCCAAAGTATATACATGTATCAAAATAGATGAAGGGAACAATCTTGGGGCTGCAAGGATCAGGCTCCGTTCATTAAAGGCTACTATAGAGGAAAGGGAAAAGAACAAGGTAGAGCTTGAAAGGATTGACAATAAATACACAAGAATTGAGTTTACCAAAAAAATGCGTGACAGACATACCATACTGGCTCCCGAGATGTCCCCCATGCATTTTGAATTAATAGAAAAGGCACTAAACTATTCGGGATATAACATAGTAGTCCTTCCTTCCCAGGACAAGGAGGCAGTAGAGACAGGCTTAAAATATGTCAACAACGATGCCTGTTATCCTGCTATACTGGTGACAGGCCAGTTAATAGAAGCCTTGCAGTCAGGGAAATACGATGTTTATAATACCTCGGTAATTATCACCCAGACAGGGGGAGGATGCAGAGCTACAAACTATATTGGTTTTATACGTAAAGCTCTAAGAGATGCCGGGTTTGAACATGTACCTGTTATATCCCTTAATGCCAGTGGTATTGAGAAAAATTCTGGTTTTAAAATAACCGGTGCAGCACTTAATAGAGCCATGATGGCCATTACCTATGGGGATGTCTTTATGAATGTGCTCTATAGGGTAAGACCTTATGAGAAAATACCTGGTTCGGCAAATGCCCTGTACAGAAAATGGGTAGGTAGATGTATAGAGTCCCTGGAAAGGGCAGACTGGAAAACCTTTAAAGACAACATAAACTCTATCGTTAGGGAATTTGATGAACTGGAAATAACAAATGAGAAGAAACCCAGAGTTGGGCTGGTGGGAGAAATCCTGGTGAAATTCCATCCTACAGCTAATAATAATGTAGTAGATATTGTTGAAGCTGAAGGGGCAGAGGCAGTCATGCCGGGATTGATGGATTTTCTTTTGTACTGTGCATACAATACGGATTATAAGTATAGGTATATGTCGGGCAGCAAGGCTGCTCAGATTCTAGGCAAGGCTACCATAAAGGGTATGGAACTTTATAGAAGTGTTTACCGAAAGGCAGTTGAAAAAACTGAGAAATTTATGATTCCAAAGCCTATAGAGGAGATTGCCCAAGGGGCCTCCAAGGTATTGTCCTTAGGCCATCAAACCGGCGAAGGATGGTTTTTAACGGGGGAAATGGTAGAACTTATTGAAAACGGAGTCAAAAATATTATCTGTATGCAACCCATTGCCTGCCTGCCTAATCATGTTACCGGCAAGGGTATGATTAAGGAGCTGAAGCGGGTCTTTCCTGGGACTAATATTGTTGCTATTGATTATGATCCAGGTGCCAGTGAGGTAAACCAGCTAAACAGGATAAAGTTAATGATTTCTACTGCTTTAGATAACCTGGCGGGGGACAACACGGCTGAAAGCAGATCTCAAAGGAGAGGGCAAGGCAGGAAGGACTTGGGTAAGGCAGGAAGCTTTGCATAAAGATTATAAAAACAAATAAAAACCCCTATCGGATAAGGGATTTATCCGATAGGGGGTTTTTTTATCTCTACTTATGCTAATGGTGTTTCAGCCATTGCCTTGTAGATTCTATATCTTTCTTTTGCATCCTCTTCAGCTATCTTGAAGAACTCCTCAGCTACTTCTGGGAAGGTCTTGGACAGGGAAGTATAACGAACTTCTGTCTTCAAGAAATCCTGGAAGGATTCTGTAGGCTCTTTTGAATCCAGGATGAAGGGGTTCTTACCTTCTTCTTTTAGCAATGGGTTGTAGCGATACAGATGCCAGTAACCGGATTGTACAGCCTGCTTGGTTCTGACGGAGCTCTTACCCATACCGCCTCTGATACCATGAGCGATACATGGTGAGTAGGCAATGATCAGGGATGGTCCTGGATAAGCTTCAGCTTCCTTGATAGCTTTTATGGCCTGGTTCATATCGGCACCTAAACCGATTTGTGCAACGTATACATAACCATAGGTCATGGCCATACGTCCCAGATCCTTTTTGCGGATTCGCTTACCGGCTGCTGCAAACTTTGCTACAGCTGCAGTAGGTGTAGATTTAGAAGCCTGACCACCGGTGTTGGAGTAAACTTCGGTATCAAATACCAATACGTTAACGTCTGCACCTGATGCCAGTACATGGTCCAGTCCACCATATCCGATATCATAAGCCCAGCCGTCTCCACCTAAGATCCACTGGGATTTCTTCACCAGGTACTGCTTGCGATCAAGGATAGCCTTGACGGTTGCGTTATCCTTGTGTTTCTCAAGGAGTGGAAGCAGAACGTTTGTAGCAGCTTGTGATTCTTCACCCTTGTCCTTGTTCTCCAGCCAGTTGTTTAGAGCTTCTGTAAGCTCGGCATCAATATTTTCATCAATAGCCTCTTTTGCCAGTTCTGCCAGCTTGTCTCGGTTTTGCTGTACTCCCAGCAACATGCCATATCCATACTCTGCATTATCCTCAAACAGAGAGTTTGCCCATGCAGGTCCACAACCTTGCTTGTTGGTTGTATAAGGACTGGATGGATAGGATCCGCCCCAGATAGAGCTACATCCGGTAGCATTAGCAATGATCATACGGTCTCCGAATAGCTGGGTAATCAGCTTAGCATAAGGAGTCTCACCGCAGCCTGCACATGCGCCAGAGAACTCAAGTAGAGGCTCCTGGAATTGGCTGCCCTTTAGGGTAAACTTATCCATTAGATCCTTCTTGGGAGTTACTTCATTGATAGCATAGTCCCAAAGAGGCTTTTGTTTTTCTACCTGAGTATCAATAGGTTTCATGATCAGTGCCTTCTTCTTGGCGGGGCATACGTCAGCACATACGCCACATCCGGTACAGTCAAGAGGACTTATCTGAATTCTGTATCCCAGACCTTTGAAGTTTCTGCCTATTGCAGGTTTGGTCTCAAAATCCTCAGGTGCATTTGCCATTTCCTCATCATTGAGCAGGAATGGTCTAATAACTGCATGAGGGCAGACCAAAGAGCATTGGTTACATTGGATACAGTTTTCAATCTGCCATTCAGGAACATGGGTAGCAATACCTCTCTTTTCATAGGCTGCAGTTCCTGAAGGCATGGTACCATCTTCGATACCCACGAAAGCGCTGACAGGTAGATTGTCGCCTTCTTGCTTTGTGATGGGATCTAAAACCTTCTTTATAAAGTCAGGTCTTGTATCTTCTTCTATTTCAGTTTCTTCATCTACTGCATCAGCCCAGCTAGCGGGTACATCTACTTTAACAAGAGCATCAAGAGCCTGATCTACTCCGTCCCAGTTCATCTTAACGATGTGTTCACCTTTTCTGCCGTAGGTTTTTTGGATAGCATCCTTTAGGTATGCTATGGCTTCATCTACAGGGATAATGTTAGCCAGTTTAAAGAAAGCAGTCTGCATTATCATGTTGATGCGGCCGCCTAGACCTACACTTTCAGCTATGTGTACAGCGTCAATAATGTAGAAGTTAATATCATTTTCAGCTAGATATCGTTTGATAGAAGCTGGTAGCTTTTCATCCAACTCTTCAGGACTCCAGGTGCAGTTAAGCAGGAAAGTACCGCCTTTAACCAGTCCTTTGAGGATATCAAACTGATTGACATAGGCTTCGTTATGGCAAGCGATAAAGTCAGCTTGATCAATCAAGTAAGTAGATTTTATAGGCTGCTTTCCAAATCGCAGATGGGAAACAGTTACCCCACCGGACTTTTTGGAGTCATAGGAGAAATATGCTTGAGCATATAGATCTGTATTGTCACCGATAATCTGGATAGCATTTTTATTAGCACCAACGGTACCATCAGATCCCAGACCCCAGAACTTGCAGCGAACAGTTCCCTCAGGGGATGTGTTGATTTTTTCATCAGGAGTTAAAGAAGTATTGGTTACATCGTCTATAATTCCTATGGTAAATCCGTCTTTGGCGTCATCTGTCTTTAAGTGGTCATATACAGCTTTAATATGTGTAGGAGTAGTATCCTTGGAACCTAAGCCGTATCTTCCACCAATAATACAAGGAGCATTTTCTCTGCCATAGAGGATGGATTTTACGTCCTGATATAGAGGTTCTCCAGCTGCACCGGGTTCTTTGGTACGGTCAAGAACTGCAATCTTCTTAACGGTTGATGGTAGAACGTCCAAGAAGTATTTCTCAGAGAAAGGTCTGTACAGATGAACCTTGATTAGACCTACTTTTTCTCCTTTGGCTAATAAGTAATCTATGGTTTCTTCGATAGTCTGAGTTACAGAACCCATAGCAACAATAACATATTCTGCGTCTGGAGCTCCATAGTAGTTAAAAGGCTTGTATTCTCTTCCAGTAAGTTCACTGATTTGTTTCATATATTCATTTACGATATCTGGTACTGCTTCATAGAATGGATTGGATGCTTCTCTAGCCTGGAAGAATACGTCTGGATTTTGTGCTGTTCCTCTGGTTACAGGTTTTTCAGGATTCAAGGAGTTTTTGCGGAATCTGTCAATAGCCTCATAGTCAACCAGGGAAGCTAACTCGTCATACTCTAAAACTTCAATTTTTTGATATTCGTGGGAAGTACGGAACCCATCGAAGAAATGTAAAAAGGGAACTCTGGATTTAATTGCACTTAGGTGTGCTACTCCAGCCAGGTCCATAACTTCCTGGACCCCACCCGAAGCTAATAGAGCAAAACCAGTTTGACGGGCAGCCATTACGTCTGAATGGTCGCCAAAAATAGATAGCGCGTGGGAAGCTACTGCACGAGCACTTACGTGCATAACTCCTGGTAGTAATTCACCGGCCATCTTATACATGTTGGGAATCATCAATAGAAGTCCCTGTGATGCTGTAAAGGTAGTTGCAAGTGAACCAGTAGCCAAAGCACCATGCATAGCACCGGCAGCTCCGGCTTCAGATTGCATCTCGGTTAACCTCACAGTTTGTCCAAAAATGTTTTTTCGACCATGTGCACTCCATTCATCTACCACTTCAGCCATGTTAGAAGAAGGAGTAATGGGATAGATAGCAGCCACATCTGTAAAAGCATAGGCTACATGTGCGGCAGCTGTGTTACCATCCATAGTCCTCATTTTTTTACCCATATGAATGACCCTCCTATATAAGTACTACTAATAACTATATAATAAAGTTATTATACACAAGCACATTACAATTCTATTACGGAAAGTTGGATTTGTAAAGGGTATATTACGAAAAGGATGAAATTTGTCTATTTTTTATCAAACTTTTTCCCATATTTTTTATGTGCTGTAAATATTTCTTTTTTTTATAGTTAGTTGCAGGAATATTAATGAAGTTTTTGGGACACTCTAATTGTCTATTGAAGGTTCCCTTTGTCACTTATCAATAGCCGTTATGCTCCGTAAAATGATAAATGTTTGAATTAACACAATTGAATTAGCACAATGGATTAAATATAAAATATATGATTGAAAAAAGTATTAATTGGGTATATAATACCCTAGGGGGGTATGGTACTCAAACAAATAACATATCCTTGCTAATCATCTTCTACTAAAGGAGTGAATTTTTTAATGAGACTAAAAAAGGAAGTTTTAAAGATAGATGGAATGACCTGTACAGCCTGCGCAAATGCTGTGGAAAGAAAAGTAAGCAGGCTGGAGGGAGTGGATAAGGCCAGTGTAAACTTTGCTACCGAGGCTTTAACCGTTGAATATAATGAAAAAATGGATCTTAATACAATAAAAAAAGCTGTGGAAGAGGCAGGCTATAGGGTAAGAGAAGAGGATAACAACCGTCAAGTGACCATTCCTGTTGGGGGCATGACCTGTGCAGCCTGTTCCAGAGCTGTGGAAAGAGCACTGGGTAGGCTTGAAGGGGTAAAAGAGGCCAGGGTAAACCTGGCAACAGAAAAAGCTAATGTAGTTTATGATCCTAATCAAGTAAGACTGTCTCAGATAAGGGAAGTTATAGTAAAGGCTGGCTATAAACCCCTGGACATTCAGAGGGATGATCAGACTGATGCAAGAAGACAGCAAAGGGAAAGGGAAATATCCACCATGTGGACTAAATTTATTGTTTCTCTTATATTTACTGTACCCCTGTTCTATATTGCCATGGGGCATATGGTGGGGCTTCCGGTACCAAGATTTATGGATCCGGAGATAAATCCCCTTAATTTTGCTTTGGTACAGCTAGTCTTAACTATCCCTACCATGATAGCAGGCTACAAATTTTATACTGTAGGATATAGAACCTTGTTTAAGAGAAGTCCCAACATGGATTCCCTGGTAGCTCTGGGCACCTCAGCCGCCTTTATATATGGTCTGTATGCCATCTGGCGTATTGCTATGGGAGATGCTCAGTATGCAGGGCATTTATATTTTGAATCTGTAGCAGTTATTATTACTCTTATATTGCTAGGCAAGACCCTGGAGACTGTGGCCAAGGGCCGGACCTCTGAAGCCATTAAAAAACTGATGGATCTTGCACCCAAGATGGCTACAGTGATTCAGGACGGTAAAGAGATAACAATACCAATAGAAGAGGTAGAGGCAGGAGATATTATTGTAGTCAAGCCGGGACAGAGCATACCGGTAGATGGCCAGGTAGTTGATGGACTGACCTCTGTAGATGAATCCATGCTAACCGGTGAGAGCATTCCAGTGGAGAAAAAGGTTGGGGACAGTGTAGTAGGAGGCAGCATTAATAAGACCGGATCAATTCAATTTAAAGCCACCCGTGTAGGTAATGACACAACCCTGGCTCAGATAATCAGGCTGGTTGAAGAGGCGCAGGGTAGTAAAGCACCTATTGCAAAAATGGCGGATATTATATCTGGATACTTTGTACCTATAGTACTGGGTATTGCAATTGTAGCTGGGCTTGCATGGTGGCTAAGTGGGGAGTCGGCTGTATTTTCCCTTACCATATTTATATCAGTACTGGTTATTGCCTGTCCCTGTGCTTTGGGATTGGCCACTCCAACGGCTATAATGGTGGGAACAGGCAAAGGTGCCGAAAACGGTGTTCTGATAAAGAGCGGAGAGGCATTGGAGATTGCCCACAAGGTTGATACCATAGTACTTGATAAAACTGGTACCATTACTTTAGGACAGCCTAAAGTTACAGATGTACTGGTATATGGAAATATTGACAAAGATGAACTCTTACGATTGGCAGCATCTGCTGAGAAGGGATCAGAACATCCTCTGGGAGAAGCAATAATTGAAAAAGCACAGGAGCAGGGAATGGAGCTGGAAAATCTGGATGCCTTTGAGGCAATACCTGGATATGGTATTGAGGCTAAAATTTTAGGTAAAAGCATGGTGCTGGGCAATAAGCGCTTGATGGACCAAAGAAATGTAGAGTTAGGTAAAGCCTTAAATGACTGGGAAAATTTAGCCCAGGAAGGTAAAACCCCTATGTATATAGCAATAGATGGTAAACTTGCTGGCATAATCGCTGTGGCTGATATACTAAAGGACAGCAGCTATGATGCTATCAAAGCACTCCACAAATTAGGTCTTGAAGTTGTGATGATAACCGGGGATAACCAGCGTACTGCTCAGGCAATAGCAAAGCAGGTAGGCATAGACAAGGTGCTGGCTGATGTACTTCCTCAGGACAAAGCCAATGAGGTAAAAAAGCTTCAGGAACAGGGCAAAAAAGTTGCCATGGTGGGAGACGGAATCAATGATGCTCCCGCGTTGGCCCAGGCTGATATAGGAATAGCCATAGGTTCAGGTACCGATGTGGCTATGGAATCGGCAGATATTGTACTAATGCGAAGTGATTTGATAGATGTATCAACGGCAATTGAACTGAGCAAAAGGACCATAACCAACATCAAACAAAACCTATTTTGGGCCTTCGCATACAATACAGCAGGCATTCCCATAGCAGCAGGGCTACTTCATATATTAGGAGGACCTTTGCTAAATCCCATGATAGCAGCTGCAGCTATGGCCTTTAGTTCCGTATCTGTAGTAAGCAATGCCCTAAGGCTAAAAAGGTTTAAGCCCGGCAATTAAAAACAAGCTTAAAATTAAACTATTTTGTTAAGCTGCTTAATTAAATTATCTTATATTATTTTGTATATAATCATAATGGTTATTTGTTGCATATTTATAACTGGATCAGAGGAATATAATAGCCATTATGTTTATATTATGCTTATATAATGACTACTGTTTATAAGCAATAGGAAAAAATATGAATTATTAAGGAGGAAATAAGAATGAGGAAAAAGCTAATTATTGAAGGCATGAGTTGTCAGCATTGTGTTATGCATGTAACTAACGCTTTAAAGGAATTGGAAGGGATAAAATCCGTAGAGGTGAACCTGGAAGGTAAGTTTGCTATAATAGAACTGTCAAAAGATGTGGATGATGCTGTATTAAAAGATGTAATATATGATGCAGGATATGACCTTATTAAAGCAGAGAATGTATAAATTAATTCACTTATTAACAGCCATTATGCACATATTGATCTAAAGATCGAATTAGCATAATTATTTAAGATATATAAATAAAATGTATATTTAATTGGTTAATATGAATAATGGGAGTAGGGAGGGGATAAGGTGCACAGAGATAAGAACAGTCCAGTATTCAGAAATCTAAAAATAGCCAGAGGTCAGGTGGATGGTATAATAAAGATGCTGGAAGAGGATAGATATTGTATTGATGTCTCAAGGCAGATTATGGCCACCATATCAATACTGAAAAAGGTAAACGCTGAAATCCTTCATGATCATATGAAGGGATGTGTTAAAAAGGCTATTTTAGAGGGTGGAGGAGACGAGAGTCTGGAAGAAGTATTGGAAATAATGAGGAAATATATATAATTTGCCCCATACCTGCCCCCATATTAATTTTATATTTATGGGATTCTTCTAAAGGTGCGAGTAATAATTTAGCATTGGAAATATAATTAAGTGGAAAGATTATTAAATAGTAGTAATATTTAGGTATTTAACACTTACTTATCACATAATATCAAAGAAAATAATAAATATACATAAAAAGGTGTATATTGGATTAAAAGGTGATTGACAACTGGAAGGTGTGGTATATATAATAGTCAAAAAGCCACTTTAACGTGGTAAAAGAGAAGAGTATCTATTAAAAGATATAAAAGGAGGAAATGAAATGAAAAAATCTATATACACCGGACTTATGCTTTTGCTGGTTGCGGCTATCTTTATAGGTTGTTCTTCACCAGCTGCTAGCGATGATGAGATCAGAATCGGTGTCAACTACGAGCTGTCCGGAGGTGTTGCCAGTTATGGACAGAGCTCGGTGGATGGTATTGAACTGGCTATCAAACAGGTTAATGAAGCAGGCGGAGTAAATGGAAAGAAGATTAAACTAGTTAAGTATGATAATAAATCTGAACCTGCTGAAGCCACTACCCTGGCCAACAAACTAATTACACAGGATAAGGTTGTTGCTATTTTAGGACCTGCTACTTCCGGTTCTTTTAAATCGGAGATTCCTGTTGCAGAAAAGCACAAAATTCCAGTTGTATCAGGTTCAGCTACAGCCGATGATGTTACTGTGGATGATTCTGGACTTAAGGAATATGCTTTCCGTATCTGCTTTAACGACTCCTATCAGGGAACAGCTATGGCTAATTATGCTATAGAAAAACTTGGAAAGACAAAGGCTGTAGTTATTATGGATAGCTCCAGTGACTATGGTAAGGGACTGGCTGAGAACTTCACTAAAACCTTTGAGGCAGCTGGCGGTACCATAGTTGCTCAGGAATCCTATGTTGCAAAGGATACTGATTTTAACGCTATACTCACCAGTATCAAGGAAAAGGACTTTGATGTTATCTATATACCTGGATACTATGAGGAAGCAGGACTTATAATCAAGCAAGCACGAGCTTTGGGTATAGATGTACCAATCCTTGGTGCTGACGGATTTGATTCACCTGATCTTGTAAAGCTTGCTGGTGCTGACGCTCTTAATGATGTATATTTTTCAAACCATTACTCTGCTCTTGACCCAGACCCTGCAGTGGCACAGTTTATTGAGGACTTTAAAGAAGAATATAATAGAGATCCTGATGCTTTCAATGCTTTAGGTTACGATGCGGCAATGTTCGTTGTAGACGGCATTAAGCGCGCAGAAAAACTCGATGGTGAGTCCCTGAAGAAAGCTTTAGAAGAAACTAAAGACTTCCAAGGTGTTACAGGTACTTTCAGCATAGACGAAAATCATAACCCTGTAAAAGAGATCATAGTAATAGGCCTGGAAAATGGAGTACAGGCAAGTGTTGAAAAGTTTGGTCAATAATTAATTAGTTAACATTTTAGATACTTAGCAGATAAGTAGGGATGATTACTCTACCCTACTTATTTGCTATTTTATCTAAACAATTATTAACACATCTCCATATCCAAAAAATGTAATGGAAGGGAAGGTAAAGGATTTGGAAGGATTGTTACAACAGATAGTAAATGGAATAACCTTGGGCAGTATCTATGCACTTATGGCCTTGGGTTATACCATGGTATACGGAATTATAAGATTGATAAATTTTGCCCATGCTGACATATATATGATTGGCGCATACGTGGGATATTTTTGTATGACCTTTTTAAAGCTGGGTTTTTTTTCATCCCTGATAATTGCCATGCTTGTATGCACCCTCTTAGGCATTTTGATAGAAAAGATTGCATATAGGCCTCTGCGTAACGCAACAAGGATATCTGCTTTGATTACTGCCATTGGAGTTTCCTTGTTTTTAGAATACGGCATGATGTTTTTTGTTTCCGCAAATGTAAGAACCTATCCTGAAATGACAGGCATAATGGCTAAAACCATGAATATGGGCAGTTTAGTTATATCCATGCAGCAGATTATACTGGTAAGTATTACCATAGCCCTGATGATATTGCTACAGTTTATTGTAAAAACAACCAAGATAGGGAAAGCTATGCGTGCTGTTTCCATGGATAAGGATGCAGCAGAGCTTATGGGAATAAACGTGGATTCCACAATATCTTTCACCTTTGGCCTGGGTTCAGCCCTTGCTGGTGCAGCAGGAGTCTTGGTTGGAGTCTATTACAATACCATTAACCCCTTAATGGGTGTAGTTCCTGGACTAAAAGCCTTTATAGCTGCTGTTTTTGGTGGAATCGGGATCATTCCAGGTGCTATGATAGGCGGATATTTTATTGGTGCTGTAGAGGTAATGGTGGCTGGCTATGGAGGCTCTATGTATAGAGATGCTGTGGTCTTTGCCATATTGATCTTGATCCTTATAGTTAAGCCTTCGGGACTACTGGGTAAGAATACGAGAGAGAAGGTGTGATCCATGAAGAAGTTAGTTACACTTGGGCTAACCTATGCAATTATCCAAATATTAATTATGACTAATATCATTAGCGATTACCTTCAGGCAACCTTGGTCACTGTTTGTATCAACATAATTCTTGCCGTTAGCCTTAACCTGATCACCGGTTTTACTGGGCAATTCTCTTTAGGCCATGCTGGATTTATGTCCATAGGCGCCTATGTCTGTGCCTTTATAACTTTGAGAACACCCACCATATATGGCTTTTTGATAGGAGTATTTTCAGGAGCCATTGCGGCTGCACTTATAGGATTTCTCGTTGGTTTGCCTACCTTAAGGCTACGAGGGGATTATCTGGCTATTGCTACCCTGGGAATGTCTGAAATTATACGTATTATATTTCTTAATCTGGAGATCACCAATGGTGCAGCAGGTCTAAATGGTATCCCCCAGTTTGTTAACTGGACCTGGATGTTTGTCTTTGTGGTAGCTACTGTACTAGGTATATCTAATTTTATAAAATCAGCACATGGGCGTGCCTGCATCTCTATACGGGAAGACGAGATTGCAGCTGATGCAATGGGCATCAACACCATAAAGTATAAGGTAACTGCTTTTGTTATAGGAGCTTTCTGTGCAGGTATAGCAGGTGCTCTTTATGCTTCCTATTTTTATTTTATAAAACCTGACCTCTTTGGTTTCCTAAAATCTGTAGACATTCTGGTTATTGTGGTTTTAGGAGGACTGGGCAGTATATCAGGTTCCATTTTAGCAGCTATCCTTTTGGCTCTAATCTCCACTTATTTGCAATCCTTCCCTGAAATTCGTATGGTTTTATATGCAGCAGCCTTGATTGCTATAATGATCTTCCGCCCTCAAGGACTGATGGGATCAAAAGAGCTTTCCCTGGAGGTTTTAGGCAAACTAGGGAACAGCTTAAAATCTAAAAGAGGGAGGGTTTAGGGTATGACAATCCTTGATGTAAAGAAAATAACAAAATCCTTCGGCGGCTTGACAGCTGTAGCTAAGGCAAGCCTTAAACTGGAAAAAGGTGAACTGGTTGGTCTTATAGGGCCCAACGGTGCAGGCAAGACCACCTTATTTAACTTATTGACTGGTATATATACACCGGATAGTGGAACTATTAGTTTATTTAAAGATAGTGAAGAAATAGCGCTTCAGGGTTTAAGACCCAATAAAATATGCAGGGCAGGGTTGGCAAGAACTTTTCAGAATATCCGGCTGTTTAAGGATTTGACGGTACTTGAAAATGTGCTCATTGCCATGCATAAAAATGTAGAATACGGTTTTTTGCAAAGTTTCCTACACCTGCCATCTTATGGAAGACAGGAGAAGGAACTTGTGGATGAATGCATAGAGCTGTTGAAGATTTTTAATCTAGAGGATAAAAAGGATGAATTGGCAAAGAATCTACCTTATGGAGAACAACGTCATTTGGAAATTGCAAGGGCTTTAGCAACCAATCCCAGCCTGCTACTATTGGATGAGCCTGCAGCAGGTATGAATCCTGCTGAAACCGCTGAACTTACACAAATAATAAAGGGGATCCGGGAAAAGTTTGATTTAACAATCTTGCTTATTGAGCATGATATGTCATTGGTTATGAATATATGTGAACGTATTTATGTGCTTGATTATGGTATGGTAATCGCCAGTGGAACCCCTGAGGAGATCAGATCTAATAAGCGGGTAATAGAAGCTTATTTAGGGGAGGAAGTCAACGATGCTTGAAGTTAAAAACATTGATGTACATTATGGTGTTATTCATGCTCTTAAAGGGGTCTCCCTTGAGGTAAATGAAGGGGAAATCGTGGTTTTGATTGGTGCCAATGGTGCAGGAAAAACCACAACCCTGCGTACTATCTCCGGCTTAAAAATGCCAACACAGGGTACAGTTTACTTAAATGGAGTAGATATAACAAATACATCTGCCCAGGAAAGGGTAAAGATGGGTATTTCTCATGTACCAGAGGGCCGTAGGGTCTTTCCTGGTTTAACGGTTATGGAAAACCTGGATCTGGGAGCCTATCTTCGAAAGGATAAGTATGAAATCGCCAAGGACTTAGAGATGGTATACCATCACTTTCCTATCCTTAGGGAAAGAAGAAAGCAGATGGCCGGTACTCTGTCAGGTGGAGAACAGCAAATGCTTGCTATAGGGCGAGCATTAATGAGTCGTCCCAAGATACTCTTTCTAGACGAGCCCTCCATGGGTTTAGCCCCTATACTAGTACAGGAAATATTTGATATAATAAATAATATAAATAAAGCAGGGACTACAGTTCTATTGGTAGAACAAAACGCAAATATGGCATTACAGATTGCAGATCGTGCATATGTTATGGAGACAGGATCCATAGTTCTCACCGGAACAGGCGCTGAGCTTATGAAAAGCGATGAGATTAAAAAAGCTTATTTAGGAGGTTGAGAGTATATGTTTGTTTGGAAAAAGATGACTTCAAATCCCTATACTATTTCCCCGGACCAAACAGTACCAGATGCACAGGAAATTATGCAGCAACACAATATTAGGCGATTGCCTGTGCTAAAGAATGGGAAACTAGTGGGAGTAGTATCTAAAGAGGATATTCTGCGTGCGTCTCCATCACAAGCCACGACTCTCAGCATAGGTGAAGTCAATTATCTTTTGGCTAAAACCAAGGTAAGCAAGATAATGACTAAAAACCCTATTACCATTTCACCCAATGCACTTCTTGAAGAGGCAGCCACACTGATGCGGGATAACAGCGTAAGTTTTTTACCCGTTATGGATGGGGATAAATTGGTGGGAATAATTACTGAGAGTGATATTTTTGATGCCTTTATCGAACTTCTAGGTTTCCGTGAAAGAGGAACAAGGCTTACAATCGAGGCGGTGGATGCCCCTGGAATTATGTCCAAATTAACCAGTATTATAAGCAATTTTGGTGCTAACATATCCAATGTAGCTGTTTATCGTGGAACTGCAGATAAAAGTGCTGTTGTAATTGGTATGGATGCCCTGAATACGGCGGATATAGAAAAGGCTTTGGAGGAAGAGGGCTTTAAGGTTATATATAAGCTGCAAAATAAATAAAAATAAAAAAACCATCTAAAGCTTCTGTTAAGTTTTACCTTGTGTCATAGTTATATATCATATGCAAAAATTAAACGGTAACAATAGTTACCGTTTAATTAGGATTGGTAATTTTTTATCGCTCATCTATGGATATATATTTTTCCCGTTTCTTTACGCTTATATAGGCTGGTCGGATGATTTTACCGCCGTTGATTAATTCCTCAATGCGGTGGGCACTCCAGCCGGCAATACGAGCCACAGCAAAAATAGGAGTGTATAGTTCTATGGGTAGTCCCAACATGCTGTATACAAAGCCGCTGTAAAAATCCACGTTAGCACTGACACCCTTATATATTCTTCGCTTTTCAGCAATTAACTGAGCTGCTATCCGTTCCACATTTGCATATAATTGATATTCATCAATTAACCCCTTTTCCTCACTTAATCTTTTTACCATACCTTTTAGGATCTCAGCCCTGGGATCAGATAGGGAGTAGACAGCATGGCCCATTCCATATATTAACCCGGATTTATCAAAAGCCTTTTTATCTAAGATAGCCGTCAGATAACTTCGCAAGGCATCTTCATCGGACCAGTCGGATACATTTCTTTTAATGTCATCGAACATTTGCATAACCTTTATATTTGCGCCGCCATGCTTGGGACCTTTAAGAGAGCCTAGGGAAGCGGCTATGGCAGAATATGTATCCGTACCAGAGGATGAAACTACATGGGTGGTAAAGGTAGAATTATTTCCACCACCATGTTCAGCATGGAGCACCAGGGCTACGTCCAAAATTCGTGCTTCCAAGGGTGTATACTTTTTATCAGGACGCAGCATACGAAGTATATTCTCGGCTGTGGAAAGCTCTGGTTTTGGTGTATGAATGATCAAGCTCTTTCCTCCATGATAATGGCTGTAAGCCTGATAGCCATATACCGAGAGACATGGGAACAAGGCTATCAGTTGTATGCATTGCCGCAGCACATTAGGAACAGATATATCATCGGCTCTGTCGTCATAGGCATATAAGGTCAAAACGCTACGAGCCAGGGTATTCATCATATTGGCACTAGGTGCTTTTAGTATAATATCCCTGACAAAATTTGTAGGCAGGGTACGATAGTAGGCCAGCATATCCGTAAACTCATCCAATTGCTTGCGGGTTGGTAACTGTCCAAACAAGAGGAGATATGCTGTTTCTTCATAGCAAAAATAACCTTTTTCGATAGAGCCATTTATCATATCTTCAACATCTATTCCACGATAGTATAATTTGCCTTTGCCGGGAACACTCTTTCCAGTTTCATCTACTGAGGTGGACTGAATTTCACTGATTTCCGTAAGTCCTGTAACAACACCTTTTCCACTAAGATCACGCAAACCTCGTTTTACATCGTACTTTTCATACAATGAAGGCTCAATATTGCTGTTTTTATAGCATAGTTCCGTCAAATCCATTATTTCAGGGGTTATGTCTGAATAACTTGGATTAGTTGTGAACATTCTTCTTCCCTCCTATAACTATAATTATTTACAATTATATAAAATCTAACAACATACAGTAAAACATACCATGAGTTTTCAGTATGGTTAAAATAATAGACAGCGATTCTAATTATATAAAGTAAGAACAAGTCTCTATTCAGGATAAAATGAATAAATAAAAAAAAGAAAAAGCAAGAACCGCAAGGGGCAGTGAAGGCTGGCACATGTATATTAGGAAATATTTATGACTGTAAGTTTTTACCCTATAGGATTTTATTATACTATTATTTGTATATCCTTGTCAAAGCAATTAAATAAAATATACAATTAAATATACAAATACCTATTGAAATTAGCATCAGAGTTTGTTATAATATTAACAAACGTTTGGTCGACGTTTTAATTTCATAAGGTTTCTAACCTTGAGGGGCTAAGACCCTGAGAGAGAGGAAACTGTGGTATTTATATATGTATGAGCTTGATACATACAGTATACATATACGTTAATATATACCCTTTCCTTTCTATCAGGAAGGGGTTTTTTTATTTTGGAAGACCTGGATCCAATTCATGATAAAGGAATGGAAAGGGAAGTGGAAAAACGTGAGCTTGCTTAAAACACCTAGATCTGAAAGACTGCATATTGCTATATTTGGTAGACGAAACGCAGGAAAATCCAGTTTGATAAACGCCATTACCGGACAGGAGATTGCTACTGTATCGTCCATAAAGGGAACTACTACTGATCCAGTCTATAAATCAATGGAGCTTTTACCCATAGGTCCAGTAGTGTTAATAGATACTGCAGGCTTGGATGATAGTGGAGAGCTGGGAGAGCTTCGCAAGAAAAAGACTCTGGATGTACTTAACAGGACAGAACTGGCCATAGTGGTTATTGATGCAACAGAAGGGTTAACGGATTTTGAAAGGGATATAGTGGATCAGATCCAGAAAAAGGGGATACCTGTGGTAGGGGCAATAAACAAAACTGATCTTGCCAAGGTGCCTTTTAAAGAAGTTAGTGGAATTGAAAGTCAATTAAAGATTTCCTGTATTCCTGTATCTGCGTCAAACTGTCAAGGTATTGAGGAGTTAAAAAAGGCTTTGATCTCCACCGCCAGACCTATAAAGAAGGAAAAGAAGATTGTAGCTGATTTGCTAAAGCCAGAGGATATGGTGGTACTGGTAGTGCCCATAGATGAATCAGCCCCAAAGGGGCGGCTAATACTACCTCAGCAGCAGGTTATAAGGGAACTTTTAGACCATGGAATAACGGCAGTGGTTACCAGGGAGTTTACGCTTTCACAGACCCTGAAAAACCTAGGTCAAAAACCTCAACTGGTAATTACAGACTCCCAGGTCTTTAAACAGGTATCAAAGCTTGTTCCTCAGGATATCCCCCTGACCTCTTTTTCCATTCTCTTTGCCAGATACAAGGGAGATTTGGATGAAATGATAAAGGGCGCATATTCTGTTCAGAATCTAAAGGACGGGGATATGGTTCTGGTTGCTGAGGCCTGTACCCATCATAGGCAGGACGAGGATATTGGGCGGGTGAAAATCCCTCGCTGGATAAGGGAGAAAACCGGCAAAGATATAATTTTTGAATTTACAAGCGGAGGGGATTTTCCAGAGAAATTAGATAAATATGCTTTGGTTATTCATTGTGGAGCCTGTATGTTAAACCCAAAGGCCATGGAGCACCGCATAGAAAGAGCGGTGGAATCAAAGGTTCCTATGGTCAATTATGGCGTGCTAATTGCATATCTGCAGGGTATTCTAGACAGGGTTACAGAGATTTTTAGAGAGGGGAATAAAGATGAGTAAAACTATGGAAAGAGCCGATTTTATTGATGAAAAGTTCATATATGATACATTGGAGGCAGCCAAAAACAGGAGTGTAGAGGAGCTTAATCAGATAATAGAAAAAGCAAGGCAGGCAAAGGGTATAAGCCTGGAAGAAGCAGCTGCTTTGCTTAACAATACTAATAAAGAGATAGATGAAAGGCTATTTAAGGCTGCCAGGGAGATAAAGGAAACCATTTATGGAAGCAGGATTGTTATGTTTGCCCCCCTATACGTATCCAATTATTGTGTAAACAGCTGTGTATATTGTGGTTATAAATGTACCAGCGGTATTGAAAGAAAAAAATTAGCCGACGATGAAATACGTAGGGAAGCTGAAATAATACTAAGCCTGGGGCATAAGAGGATCGCCCTGGAGGCGGGGGAAGATGATAAAAGCTGTCCTATTGAGTATATCCTTCATGCAATGGATGTTATCTATAATACTAAGCTGGGCAAGGATAGCATAAGACGCATAAATGTAAATATTGCAGCAACCACTGTAGAAAACTACAAAAGGCTTAAAGAGGCAGGAATAGGGACATATATACTGTTTCAGGAGACCTATCATAGGGAAACCTATGAAAAAATGCATCCTGCCGGACCTAAGAGCGATTATGATTATCATACTACCGCAATGGACAGGGCAATGGAAGGCGGCATAGATGATGTGGGTATAGGCGTATTGTTTGGCCTCTATGATTTTAAATTTGAAGTGCTGGGACTACTACTTCATGCACAACATTTAGAGGAAAAATTTGGCGTAGGACCCCACACCATATCAGTTCCAAGATTAAGACCGGCTCAGGATGTGAACATAGATAATTATCCCCATCTGGTATCCGATGAGGATTTTAAGCGGATTGTTGCAATTTTAAGGCTGGCAGTTCCATATACGGGCATTATTCTATCAACTCGGGAAGAGCCCAGCTTTAGGGAGGAAGTTATAAAACTTGGAGTATCCCAGATAAGTGCGGGATCCTCTACAGGAGTTGGAGGTTACAAGAAGCAGGAGGAGGAAGAAAGGGATACATCCCAATTTGCCATAGCTGATGACCGACATCCTCTTGATGTAATAAAATCCCTATGTAAGCAAGGTTATTTACCTAGTTTTTGTACCGCATGCTATAGGGCGGGAAGGACGGGGGACCGCTTTATGGAGTTTGCCAAGAGTGGAAGAATCCATGATCTTTGCTACCCCAATGCCATGATGACTTTCAAGGAATATATAGAGGACTATGGTGACCAAGAGCTGAAAGAGCTAGGAAACAAGGTAATTGAAAAGAATCTGGCCAATATTCCAGATGACAAGATGAGGGCAGAGACCATAAATAGACTTGCCAGAATCCAGAAGGGAGAGCGTGACTTATTTATATAAAAGCTTATAAAGGTTCTATAAAATAACCTTTTGTAATAATGTGTAGACTTTAAATTACAACTTAATCATTGTGCTGGTTAATCTTATAATTATAATACGTTGTTGACCCTTCATTAAACAGCAGCAGTAAAATAGGAACAAACACAACTAGTTAACTCGTTTAGTAAATAATATTATACAAGGAGAAATGGTATGAGTAGGATACAGGGTATTCTAAGTCAATTATACAATGAAAACTATATACCAAAATATGACATGATTTACCTTCTGGAAAACCTGGATGAAGGATCCAGGGAACAGCTTTTTGATTGTGCCCGTAAGATTAGATCTAAATATTATGAAAACAAGGTTTTCATGAGGGGATTAATAGAGTTTTCCAATATTTGCAGTAGGAACTGTATTTATTGTGGAATTAGAGCTGCAAATGAAAACGTGGATAGGTATAGGTTAAGTAAAGATGAAATATTATCTTGCTGCAAGGAAGGTTATGAACTGGGTTACAGGACTTTTGTACTGCAAAGTGGCGAGGATAGGTGGTATACAGCATCAAAGGTAGCAGATTTGGTATCCTCCATCAAGGAATTATTTCCCGATGTTGCAGTAACCTTGTCCCTGGGGGAAAGAAGTTATGAGGAATACAAGCTTTGGTATGAAGCAGGGGCAGATCGTTATCTGCTGCGCCATGAGACAGCCTCCAGAAATCTCTATGAAAAGCTTCATCCTGATGGTGATTTTGATAATCGGAGACAATGTTTATATAATCTAAGAGAAATTGGATATCAGGTAGGAGCAGGCTTCATGGTTGGCCTTCCTGGACAAAGCCATTATGACCTGGTAGAAGATCTGTACTTTTTAAAAGAACTAAAGCCCCATATGATTGGAATTGGTCCTTTCATACCGGCTAATAGCACCCCTTTAGCCAAGGAGAAGGCAGGCAGGGTCGAAGATGTACTGGTAATGTTGGCCTTGACCAGGCTAATGATCCCTGAAAGCCTATTGCCAGCCACAACGGCCATGGGAACATTAGATCCCAGGGGCAGGGAGAAGGCATTAATGGCGGGTGCTAATGTAGTAATGCCCAACCTGTCCCCAATAGCTACCAAAAGCAAGTACCAACTCTATGACAACAAGATTTGCACAGGAGATGAATCGGCCCATTGTAGAATGTGTATAGAGAAGAGGATCAACTCTACCGGCATGAAAGTAGACATGGGAAGAGGAGACAGCCTAATTGCTTAAATTAGGCTGTCTCTTTTTTAATTTTGCCACAAAAAGTTTCCTGATTTTTCTTGACAATAGATTAAGGCTGTGCTAATATATAGAAAACCAATATGAATAGTATGTAATATGGAGTGAAATAAATGAGAATTTCAACCAAGGGTAAATATGGCCTAAGAGCTATGGTAGATTTGGCGGTTCATTCTGCGGATAGTCCTATACCACTTAGTAGTATCGCAGAGCGGCAGGATCTATCCTTAGGATATATGGAGCAGGTATTTTCTGTTTTACGCAAGGCGGGACTGGTTAAAAGTATAAAGGGTGCTCAAGGTGGATATATTCTTGCTGAGGACGCTGCAAGCATTACTGTAGGTGATGTACTTAGAGCCTTGGAAGGAGATCTAAATGTGGTAGACGAGGATGAGCAAGAAGTCAGTAAAAAGAGCATAGAATACTGTGTAAAGACAAGAGTTTGGGAAAAGATGAACCAAAGCTTGAATGAAGTTGCAAATTCAATAACCCTTAAAGATCTGGTTATAGAATACCAAAAGCTGAGTAATAGCTGGATACACATGTATTATATTTAATAGGGAAAAAAATATAAAGCCCTATAATAAAAGATTAAAGAAGAAGGAGTGTAGAGTATGGCAAGGATAGCAAAAAAGTTAACGGATTTAATAGGCAATACACCTTTGTTGGAGATTTCAAACTTTAGTAATAGTGAAGGATTAGAGACCCCTTTAGTAGCAAAACTAGAATATTTTAACCCTGCTGGCAGTGTAAAGGACAGAATAGGTTATGCCATGATAAAGGATGCTCAGGAAAAAGGCTTGATAAACCAGGATACTGTTATTATTGAGCCTACAAGTGGAAATACTGGTATCGCCCTGTCTTTTGTAGCAGCATCTTTAGGCTACAGGCTGATTATAGTTATGCCTGATACCATGAGCAAAGAGCGGAGAAGTCTTATCAAAGCCTATGGTGCGGAGCTGGTATTAACTCCCGGTTCAGAGGGCATGAAGGGAGCAATAAAAAAGGCAGAGGAATTGGCAAAGGAAAATCCTAATTCCTTTATACCACAACAGTTCCAAAATCCTGCAAATCCCCAAATACACAGAGCGACAACTGCTGAAGAGATTTGGAGAGATACCGATGGAAATATAGATGTATTTGTAGGAGGAGTAGGTACAGGTGGTACCATTACAGGAGTGGGCGAAGTACTAAAGCAAAGAAATCCCAATATAAAGATTATAGCAGTAGAACCTACGGACTCACCTGTTCTGTCAGGTGGTAATGCTGGCCCTCATGCTATTCAGGGAATTGGTGCCGGATTTGTACCTGATGTGTTAAATCTCGATATTGTAGATGAGATAGTACAGGTAAAGAATGAAGAGGCAGTTGCAGCTTCCAGAAAACTAGCTAGCACTGAAGGATTACTGGTAGGTATATCTTCAGGTGCAGCCGCTCATGCTGCAGCTCAAGTAGCAAAAAGGCCAGAGTATAAGGGTAAGAGGATAGTAGTATTGCTGCCAGATACAGGCGAGCGATATCTATCAAACCCCTTATTATTTCCAAATCAGGAATAAAATAAGCCGAGAGTTTTAGCACTCTCGGTTTTTTTTATATTCTTGAAACCTCTTTATTATATCCGGATTGTTTTCCAGAAAATCATTGAACATCTCTATATTTTCAAGTGCTTCCATGCTTATATTGTGTTCAATCATCTCTGTATCCTTTAGTAGGGTAGTACTTATTCCTATTTTGCTAAGAAAACTTTCTATCAGCATATGACGCTCCAGAAGAAACTGACCTATTTTTTCACCTTCTTCTGTAAGTTTTATAATCCCGTATTTTTCATAGTCCACCAAACCCATATCTGCTAATTTCTGTACATTTCTGGTAGCCGAGGGAGCCTGAACATTTAATAGCTGGGAAATTTGATAGATACGAATGTATCCTTCATCCTTGCAATATCTATATATCATTTCTAAATAGTCTTCCATGCTGGGAGTTAGATGTGCTGTGTCTTTTTTTAGCAATTGATATCCCCTGAAGGTATGAAATTCTTTATCAGCCTTGCCCATTTTTTCACCGCCTTGAACACAATTACTGCTCTTTTCATATATTAGCCTTAGGTAACTCTTTTGGTCATAACTAAATCTATGAGAAATTGAACCAGGAATATGACTTTTTAGGAGGATTAATATGTCTGAAAGATATATACCGTTAAATTTGTTGCCCCTAGGAAGCTGTGCAAAGGTTAAAGAATTGACTGCGGCAGGAAATACCAGGCGAAGAATGCTGGATTTAGGCCTAATTAAGGGTACAAAGGTGCAGGCCATAAATAGAAGCCCTTCTGGAGATCCTGTTGCTTATTTTTTCCGTGGCGCTGTTATAGCCCTTCGTAGTGAAGAAGCTTCCAGGATTATAGTGGAACCATTATAAGCAATCTTAGTATACTCTATAAGGTACATTCCATACCTCATATTTTCTAAACTTAATTAGTGAAGAAGTCATTTGTTAATAGCATATTATATTCAAGAAGTTTAAATTTTGTAATGTCACAGCTATTTAAGTTAAATATTATAGGAGTGAAAAGGGATGGGTCTTACATTTCAATCAATGGGTTTGGGTGCATTAAACGAAATCTTTGAGGTAAAAAAGGAAGGTCCCGATGATATAGTGGTGGCACTGGCTGGAAATCCCAATACTGGAAAGAGTACGGTTTTTAATAATCTGACGGGCCTGAAACAGCATACCGGTAATTGGCCAGGTAAAACGGTAACCAATGCTCAGGGCAACTATAGACACAATAATAAAAACTATATATTGGTAGACTTGCCAGGGACTTATTCATTATTATCAAATTCTGTAGAAGAGGAAGTTGCCAGGGATTTTATTTGCTTTGGCAATCCCCAGGTAACTGTGGTAGTTACAGATGCAACCAGCCTTCAAAGGAATTTGAATTTGGTACTGCAAATATTGGAGATTACAAGCAAGGTAGTGGTTTGTGTAAATCTAATGGATGAGGCCAAAAGGAAAAGGATAAGAGTTTATATAGATAAGTTAGAAGAAGAACTAGGAGTGCCTGTTGTGGCTACTAGTGCCAGAAACGGCCTTGGATTAAAGGAATTAAAGGAAGCGGTAGCAAAGGTGGCCGAAAGTAGCAATTGGGCAGAAGTCAAAGATTTCAAAATACAATATGATAAAACCATTGAAGAGGCTATAGACATAATAAAACCATACTTGGATGGAGTGAGCATTAAGCTAAATACCAGATGGGCATCCCTCCGTCTTATGGAAGGGGACCAGACTTTACTGGAAGCTATAAAGAAACATATAAAATTCCATCAGTTAGATGAGCGGGCCTTAAAGTTTATAGAGGAAAAGATAGAAGAAGCAAGAGAATTTTTATATTTTCAAGGATTGGATGGGGATGGATTAAGGGACAGAATAGTAACTAGTATAATAAAAAAGGCTGAAGCTATAGGAAACAGTGTAGTACATTTTGAAAAAAAGGATTATAACAGGATAGACCAGAGGATTGATAATATCCTAACTTCAAAGCACTGGGGAATTCCCATAATGATAGTACTGCTGGGAGTTATTTTCTGGATTACAGTAGAAGGTGCTAATTATCCTTCAGAAATGTTGGCTACAGGTCTTTTTTGGATTGAAGATCAGCTAATAAAACTTTTTATGTGGCTTAAAGCCCCCCAGTGGCTCCAGGGTATAATAGTCCTGGGAGTGTACCGTACCCTTGCATGGGTGGTATCGGTAATGCTACCTCCCATGGCAATTTTCTTTCCCTTATTTACCTTACTGGAGGATTTAGGCTATTTACCCAGGGTGGCCTTTAACCTGGATAATTTCTTTAAAAAAGCCTGTGCCCATGGGAAGCAGGCTCTTACCATGTGTATGGGATTTGGATGTAATGCAGCTGGAGTAGTTGCCTGCAGAATCATAGATTCACCCAGGGAAAGGCTTATTGCTACCCTTACCAACAACTTTGTACCCTGTAATGGAAGGTTTCCTACTTTGATTGCACTAGCTACCATTTTTATAGCAGGTTCAGCAGGGGCATTTAAGTCTATGATATCTACTCTGACAGTTCTAGGTGCAGTGGTATTAGGAGTGGTGATTACCCTAATAATAT
>JAAYGY010000052.1 GCA_012735575.1 Clostridiales bacterium | reverse complement strand
GTACAAACGGATAATGGATTAGAATTTGTTAATGATCCTGATAAGACAAGTAAAAAATCAAGATTTGAAAAGTATCTAGAAGAAATGGGTATAGAACATAAACGCACTCGTCTCTATTCACCATGGCAGAACGGTATAGTAGAGCGCAGTCATCGGATAGATAATGAGTTATTTTATAATAAGAGACGATTTTCAAGTTACAATCAAATGCAAAAAGCATTTAAAAGGTATAGAACTAGATACAATAATATAGCAAGAAAAGTTCTTAACTTTAAGACTCCAAACGAAATAGTTGAGGAGTATTTCTCTAAAAATGCTGCTTAAGATGATATTGCTACTGGTTATTTAGTCAAGGCTCGCTATCGCTTTCCTCCTTGACAAAATCCCCATTAGCAATCAGAGAAACCCACAGCATTATTTAGAGAAAATTTTTCAGAGGTCGTGTCACATATGTTTGACTTCTCTAGAACTGTTATTGTAGATAAAGATGAATCAGTATTGACTTTAACAACATGTTATCCATTTGATTATATTGGAGCTGCACCAAAGAGGTATATAGTTCAGAGCAAAAAAATAGGAAATACATCAAATGAATAAATTGCAATATTGAATGCAAATTTTTTTAAGATATATGCATATACCAAATTTTGCTTATTATCAGGAATTGAATTAAATTTTATGGCCTTTTTATAATATATGTTTTGAAGACTTAGCCAAAATTGATCCCAAAATATGGTATATAAAGGTTAGCAAAACAACCTTTGATAATAAATGCAGAGGAAGTTTTTTATTGCATACTGCATAAGAAGTTATATCTAATAATCAAAGCACAGTATTTTATAATTGCTCAGTAATTCTTTCGATTTCTTCGATTTTATACAATAAGTTATCCGAAGGTAATGATATATTCGCTTCGTCATAGAGATTTACATTAATTTCAGCGAAGGATAATCCTAGGCATATCTATGCTATCCATGTAAGCATTACGACAGGAGAGATTCATACTAATGCAATGAAGAAGGGTACTTCGGCCTATGTCTATAAAAAGACCATGAACTTTATTTGTTAGAAAATTTTATCAATTAATAAGGATATATGTTATAAAGCCAGAAATAACACATATATATGTGTGTTAGGAGGAGAAAGGATGTGAGCCGCGGTATTATTGACACATATGTATATGATCCACACCTTTCATTTGGCGATAGAGTTAGTATATTTTTACTTTTCGTTAATGTAGCACTATTTTCTATGGTACTGCTATTTATAGAATCGCTAATACTCAAATATCTTTGGAATATCACCATTCCAAGAATATTTAAACTGCCTGAGACTACATATTGGGAAGCCTTTAGATTGATTCTAATTGCATGGATATTACTTGCTGGATTTTCTCTCGGCTAATCAGTTATATTAAATATTCTAGCACATACCATAAATTGTCATAGTCACTCTCAAATCTAAAGAAAAGGGATAGCAGTAACTGTAGAAGATGAAAACTAATAGCAACAAAAAATCCATGGGATGTTACCTAGGGTAATGTCCCATGGATATAATTTATATCTATTTGTCTCTTATTCTTTCCCAATTCTTTGCAAAAATAAGCCCTAATATATCCTCTATCCGTATTTGTTGAATGGATATAGTACCCCATACCATAATAAAATCTTACTAGTGAAGCCATTTTAGAAGCAGTATGAAGAGTAAGCAGGGAAGCCCCCTGTTTTATTGCTTCTTTTTCAATGGCAATCATCAAGGCCTTTCCAACCCCCATATTTTGAACCTCAGGTTTGACGGCAAATCTGCTGATATAGCCTACCTCTCCAGGGGGAAGGATCTCACAGCGTATGGCGCCTACCAGTTCATCTCCTACCCAGGCCACTAGTACTATCTTTTTTTCCAGATCCTCTTCAATGGACTCATAAGTTTCCTTTAAGGCCTTAACCTGGTCAGGTATCCCTAAATCCAGAGCGTATTTTTGGAAGGCTTCTATTGTAATTTGATGAATGGCTGGAATATCAGCCCTTGTTGCTTTTTTAATAATAACCTTCATATCGATTCTCCTCGATTTATATTTTTGAAATCACAATACTAAAGGTTATTGCCCATAAGTAGCACCATTACCGCTTTTTGAGCATGCAGGCGGTTTTCAGCCTGGTCAAAGATAAAGGATTGAGCTCCATCTATTACTTCCTCCGTTACTTCTTCGCCCCTGTGTGCGGGAAGGCAGTGGAGAAATATTGCCTGATCATTTGCTAGATCAAATAGTTTAGCATTTATCTGATAGTTAGCAAAATCTTTTATACGCTGCTGGGCTTCCTTTTCCTGCCCCATACTGGCCCATACATCGGTATAGACTATATCTGCGCCTGTAATTGCCTTAATAGGATCATGAGTAATACATACCTGTGATCCGGAAGATAAACCCTTATTTTGTGCAAGTTCAACTATTTCTTCTTCAGGTTCATATCCTTTTGGGCAGGCTATGGAGATATCCATGCCGACAATGGAACATCCAAGAAGCAGGGAATGGGCAATATTATTGCCATCACCTATATAGGCAAGTTTTAGTCCCTTAAACCTACCCTTAACCTCATAGATGGTCATAAGATCTGCTAGTATCTGGCAGGGGTGGAATAGATCCGTTAACCCATTTATAATTGGGATGGACCCATACTTTGCCAGTTTTTCTACGTCCTCCTGGTCAAAGGTACGGATCATAATCCCATCAAGATATCTGGATAACACTTTGGCCGTATCCTCTATAGTTTCTCCCCGTCCTAGTTGGATATCAGCAGAGCTTAAGAAGAGACCATAGCCACCTAACTGCTGGATGCCAACCTCAAAGGACACCCGGGTCCGGGTAGAGGATTTAGAAAAGATCATCCCTAAGGTTTTACCTTTAAGAAGGGGATGGTCAATGCCCTTTTTCCGTTCATCTTTAAGTCTTAGGGCTAGGCTTATAATCTGATATATTTCATCGGCGGAATAATCTTTAAGAGATAATAGATGCTTCTTTTTAAAAGGACTTTCTGGAGTATAGTTATATAAATCCATTACAATTCTGCTCCTTTATCTGTGAATTACTGGAATACTGATCCAAAGAAAAGATATTTACCGGGCTATTATCTTCAAGAACCTTTAGCATAGCCTGGGCAGTGTCCAGGGAGGTAATGCAGGGGATATTGTATTCCATAGCCTTCCTCCTTAGTAGAAAACCAAACCGTGTACTTACCTTGCCCAGCGTAGGTGTGTTTATAATTCCATGGATCTGGTTGCTTTGCAGCAGTCCCAGGGCATTTGCCTTCTCAACTCTTTGGGCTTTTAGTCCCTGACTATTAAAATACTCCCAGGTATCATTTGTGGCTAAAATCCGGTAGCCCCTTTGCTGCAGGCTTAGGGCTATGGGTAGTGCTTTTTCCTTATCCCTGCGGGCCAGGGAGAATAATATGTTGCCTGCTTTAGGTAAAATCATTCCTGAAGCCATCATGGCCTTTTGCATGGCCTTGGCATATGTGGTATCAGTACCCATAACTTCTCCCGTGGACTTCATTTCAGGGCCCAAGAAGGTATCTACTTCAGTCAGCTTTGAAAAGGAGAAAACAGGACCTTTGACGGTTATCAAGGATGATTCAGGAATAAGTCCCGTAAAATAGCCCATAGCTTTTAGACTTTCGCCTATCATTATCCTTGTAGCCAAGCTAACCATGGGTATGCCGGTTATCTTACTAAAGATGGGGACTGTACGGCTGGCTCTGGGGTTAACTTCCAGTACATACAAATTGTTATCCTCATCTATAACAAACTGGATATTGAATAAACCTTTTATCTTTAGCTCCCGAGCTATCCTGATGGAATAATCCAGGATTTTTTCCTTTATAACCTGGCTTAGGGTTTGGGGCGGATAGACAGAGAAACTATCTCCCGAATGAACACCTGCTTTTTCTATATGCTCCATAATCCCTGGTATAACCACATCCTGGCCATCGCTTATGCCATCTATTTCTACTTCCTTGCCTGTGATATATTTATCTACCAAAACAGGATGCTGACCTGAGGCCTGGATTGCTCTTTCCATATAATCAGCCAGTTCCTGGGGGCTATATATAATTTCCATGGCCCTTCCTCCTAATACGTATGAGGGACGAACCAGAACGGGATATCCAATATCCTGCGCAATATCCATAGCCTGTTCTAATGAAAAAGCCGTATTGCCAGGAGGTAGAGGAATACCCAGTCGGGTTAGGGTTTGTAGAAACTTATCCCTGTCTTCAGCTCGATCCATATCCTCCACAGAGGTTCCCAGAATATTTATTCCAGATTGGGCTAGGGGAGAGGCCAGATTAATAGCTGTTTGGCCGCCAAACTGGACTATTACCCCTAAGGGATTTTCTCTACGTAAAATATCCATAACGCACTCATAGGTAAGAGGCTCGAAATACAGGACATCGGCGATATCAAAATCTGTACTTACAGTTTCTGGATTGCTGTTAATTATTATGGCTTCATACCCCATTTCCCGGAGAGCCTTTACCGAATGAACACTACAGTAGTCAAATTCTATCCCTTGACCAATGCGTATAGGGCCGGAACCTAACACCACCACTTTGGGTCTAGAGGATGGAGGGACAGCATCTTCACTGCAATCATAACAGGAATAAAAGTATGGAGCTGCCCCCTTATTTTTTTCACTCCAGGTGCTGATTCCCTGATAAGATGGTTTTATTCCATATTTATGACAAAGGTCCTGGATAATCTTTTCTTCTGTATTCATCAAGTTGGCTATATAGCTGTTGCCAAACCCATATTTTTTACATTGTGGGAGAATATCCGGGGTTAAATCCTTTAGAGATAGGGATTTAAGTTTCTCACTAAGATCCGTTATATTTTTTAGCTTCTCTATAAAATATCTATCAATTTTCGTAATTTCATGAATTTGATCTATACTGTATCCCCTTCTTAGGGCTTCTGATACTGCAAATATTCGTTCATCATCAGGGTTTTTCAGGGAGTTTTCAAGAGTTTTATCATCCCAGAGGCTAATCTTTTCCATGCCTATATGGTAGTTTAAGCCAATATCCAGGGAGTCAATGGCCTTTAGAAGGGACTCCTCCAGGTTGCTGCCAATAGCCATAACTTCTCCTGTGGCTTTCATTTGTGTGCCCAAGGTACGGGCTGCTGATGAAAATTTATCAAAGGGCCAGCGGGGAACCTTGGTCACCACATAGTTTACAGAAGGCGGATAGCAATTTAATTCCCTTAAATTAAATCCTATGGCGATCTTACTGGTTACCTTGGCTATGGGGAAACCTGTAGCCTTTGAGGCCAGAGCGCTGGAACGGCTTACTCTGGGATTAACCTCGATTACCACATAGTCATTTTTAGTAGGATGCAGGGCAAACTGAACATTACAGCCTCCCTTAATATCCAAAGCCCTGATGATTTTAAGTGCTGCATTCTTCAGCATTTCTTCCTGATGCCGGGACAGGGTCTGGGTGGGAACCACAACTATGCTGTCACCTGTATGGATACCTACAGGATCCATATTTTCCATGTTGCAAACCACCATACAGTTGTCTTCGTTATCCCTTATAACTTCGTATTCTATCTCCTTCCAGCCAGCAACACTTTCCTCTAAGAGTACCTGATGGATTATGCTGTTTTTTAAACCTTTGGACACAATATCCTTAAACTCATCCATATTGTGTGCTATGCCTCCGCCAGTTCCCCCTAAGGTGAAAGCGGGACGGATTATAATGGGAAAACCTATTTTGTTGGCAAATTGGCTGGCCTCTTCATAGCTGTTGGCAATAAAGCTTTGCGCCACCTTTTCTCCTATGCTTTCCATGGTTTTCTTAAACAACTGCCGATCTTCTGCTTTTTTTATGGAGGAAAGGTTGGTGCCAAGAAGCTTAATATTAAGTTTTTCCAAAAGTCCACTATCCGCTAGTTGCATAGCCAGGTTTAACCCTGTCTGACCCCCTAAAGTAGCAAGAATACCGTCAGGTCGTTCCATATGCAAAATTTTTGATAATATATCCAGGGTCAAGGGCTCTATATATACCTTGTCTGCCATATCCAAATCGGTCATTATGGTCGCTGGATTGCTGTTTACAAGTACTACCTCCACGCCTTCTTCATGCAGGGCCTTGCAGGCCTGGGTTCCTGAATAATCAAACTCTGCAGCCTGGCCGATGACAATGGGCCCTGAACCGATGACCAGTACTTTTTTTATACTTTCAAGCTTAGGCATCGTAACTCTCCCTGCTAAAGGATTTTTCCAGGTTTTCAACCAGGTCATCGATATGATCCTTTTGGATGATAAGAGGAGGTACGAATCTTAAGGTATTGTTACCGGCACAGTTTATGATAAATCCTCTATTTAGCATATCCAATACAATTTCTTTTCCAGATACTTCTTCATCTAATTCCATGCCTAGCATAAGCCCTTTACCTCGAACCTCTTTTATAAAGGAGAATTTATTCTTAAGCTTTATAAGCTGATCCGTAAAATATTCGCCCTTATCTTTTACAGTTTCCAAAATGCCTTCTTCCAGGATGGTGGAAAGTACTGCAAGGGCAGCTGTACAGGCCAGAGGATTACCCCCAAAGGTGGTTCCATGATCTCCAGGTTCCATGGCTGAGGCTACAAAAGCCTTAGCCACAATAGCGCCAATGGGAATACCTCCACCTAATCCTTTTGCCAGTGTGAAGATATCTGGCTCTATGCCATATTGTTCATATCCAAAGAGTTTTCCGGTTCTGCCAATACCGGTCTGAACTTCATCGAAGATTAAAAGAATTCCCCTATCATCACAGAGCTTTCTCAAGGCCTGCATATACTCTGCTGTGGCTGGTATAACGCCACCTTCCCCCTGTATAGGTTCAACCATTACAGCACAGGTCTTATAGGAGATGGCATTTTCCACTGCTTCAATATCATTAAAGGGTACATGAACAAAGCCTGTGGGCAGGGGTTCAAAGGGTTTTTGATATTTTTCCTGGCCAGTGGCCGCCAGGGTAGCCATGGTTCTGCCATGGAAGGAGTTTAGAGTAGTTATAATTTCGTATTTATAAAGATTCTTTGAATAAAAGTATTTTCTGGCCAGCTTAATAGCGCCTTCGTTGGCTTCTGCGCCGCTATTGCAAAGGAACACCTTATCCCCGCAGCTGTTTTCTACCAGTAGCTTAGCAAGTTGAGCCTGAGCTTTTATATAAAACAAATTGGAGCAGTGTAGTAGCTTTTCCGACTGACTTGTAATAGCTTCCACTAAAGCAGGATGGTTATAGCCCAGGGTGTTTACTGCAATGCCTGCAACAAAATCTGTATACTTCTTGCCCTGGCTGTCATAGAGGGTACAACCCTCTCCGTACTCAAAGGAAACGGGCAGCCTGGAACCAAAAGTATTGAAATAATACTTTTCATCCAGTTCTTTTACTTCCTTGTAATCCATACTCAGTTACCTCCTTTAACCACCATGGTTCCTATACCCTTATCGGTAAATATTTCAAGCAGGATAGGGTGGGGGATAGTGCCGTTTAATATATGGGTCCTATTAACCCCTTGCTGCAGTGCCTTGATACAGCCAAGAACTTTGGGAATCATACCCCCTGATATAATGCCTTTATCCATAAGTTCGTATATTTCTGGAATGGAAATAACTGAAAGCAGGGAATCCTTATCCTCTGGATTCAAATAGATCCCATCTATATCCGTAAGGAAGATAAGCTTTTCGGCTTTTAAGGCTGCAGCGATTTCCCCGGCTGCTGTATCAGCGTTTATATTATAGCTTTGGCCCTGGGAGTCTGTTCCAATGGGAGCGATTACGGGTATATATTCATCCTGTGCCAAAAGCTCTATCATCTTGCTGTTTATTTTTTTAATTTCTCCTACATAGCCAAGATCTACATTGTCCATGTTCTTCTTTTTCACGGCCAGGATCAGGTTTCCGTCTTTCCCGCACAGCCCGATGGCTTTACCTCCTAAACAGTTGAGCTGGGCTACAATATCCTTGTTTATAGATCCGGCCAGTACCATCTGAACAACATCTATAGCATCCTCGTTAGTAATCCTAAGACCGTTATAGAATTCCGATTTAATATTCATTGCATCCAAGGTTTCATTTATCTTTGGTCCGCCACCATGAACTACTACAGGATTTACCCCTACGTACTTTAATAAGGTTATATCCTGCATAATGGTTTTTGTAATGTCCTCGTCAACCATGGCATTGCCCCCATACTTTATAACCACGGTTTTGCCCCTTAATTTTTGTATATAGGGCAGGGCCTCCACCAGAATATTTGCTTTATAAATCAGTGTATTCATAAATAGCGTCTCTCCCTTCAAGATTAGGCTACAGGTACCAGCCCAGCTGGGGCAGTCCTGTGGTTTCCTCCAGGCCAAACATTATATTCATATTCTGTATAGCCTGACCTCCGGCACCCTTTACCAAATTGTCAATGGCGGATACAAGGATAATTCTGTTAGTACGGCTGTCTATTGTAAAGCCTATATGGCATTGGTTGGATCCGTTTACATGCTTGACTTCAGGAAACTTGCCTTCTGGATATATGGATACAAAGGGCGCATCCTTATAAAAATCTTTGTATAAGGTATATACATCATCGAAGGTTAGGTTATTTAACAGGCTGGCATATATAGTGCTGAGTATACCTCGCTTAATGGGCAAAAGATGGGGGGTAAAGGATAGGGTTATATCCTTTCCAGCCAGTAAACCTAGCTCCTGCTCTATCTCCGAGGTATGACGATGGGTAGCTACCTTATAAGCCTTCATGTTTTCATTAACTTCGCAGAAGTTTAAGTCTACTGAAGTCGCCCTCCCTGCTCCTGTAGCGCCGGATTTAGAGTCGATAATTATAGAAGTATAATCGATAAGCTTATTAGCTACCAATGGGGCCAGGGTGAGGATAGCACCTGTTGGATAGCAGCCTGGATTTCCAACTAATTGTGCGTTTTTAATATTTTCCTTATGTAGTTCAGGCAGGCCATAGACAGAGTCATCTAAAAGCTCGGGATGGGGATGCTTATATCCATACCATTTTTCAAAAACTTCAGGGGAGATATAGCGAAAGTCCCCGCTAAGATCTATAATCCGAACTCCTTTTTCATATAGAAGGGGGATTATCTTTGAAGAAGTACCATGGGGCAGGCTGGTAAAAACCACATGGCTACCCTCGGCTATTTCATCTACATCTAAACTGCTTAGAGTAATATTTTTATAGGCTGTAAAATTTGGATATACATCAGCCAGGCTTTTACCTGAATAACTATGCGATACTAACTTATATATATCTACTTTTGGATGGGAAGCTAGAAGTCTGATCAGTTCTATTCCCCCATAACCAGTAGCACCTAAAACACTCACCTTAATCATTTCATTTACTCTCCTTACATTACAAAAAATACACATCATAAAAACTTTTAATAATTATACATCTTAATGCATAATAATGCAAGACTAATTTATAAAATTTTTTATGGGTATAATCTTAAGGGATTCTATTGAATGATGAATACAAAAAAGATATCATTAAGTTAAAAGATTAAGAGATAAGATATAGGACTATAGTATAAGGCAGGGTGAGATAAATGATATTACTGGATAAGGATATTTTGGATTTAAAGGAAGAGGTAATTGGTCATAGGCGATGGCTTCATAGCCATCCCGAGATAGGGTTTGATGTATATAAAACCAGAGACTACATTTTAGACAAGCTAAACAAACTTAGATTTGATGAGATTAAGATACTGGCAGGGGCTGGATTAAAAGCAGTCATGAGAGGCAAAATGGGTGCTAGAACCTTGGCCTTTAGAGCAGATATGGATGCTCTGGCCATAGAGGAAAAGACCCGCTTGGAATTTGCCTCCAAAAGAAAGGGTTTTATGCATGCCTGTGGCCATGACGGGCATATGGCTATTCTATTAGGCTTTGCCCAGTGGCTTTCCCAAAACAAGGATAATATAGATGATAACATTGTACTGGTATTTCAGCCTGATGAGGAGAACGAGGGAGGGGCTCTGCCCATGATAAAGGAGGGATTGCTGGATAATCCCAAAGTAGATGCCATATTTGGACTACATATACTACCTGATATCCCCCAGGGCAAGATAGGAATAAAGGCTGGCCCCCTTATGGCTCAAACCTGTGAGGTAAATATAGAACTTATTGGCAAGAGCGCCCACTGTGCTACCCCCTATAAGGGAGTGGATACTATAGTAGCGGCCGCACATTTTATTAATGCCCTTCAATCCATTATTACACGCACTATAGATTCATCGCAGGAGGCTGTGTTCTCTATTGGAAAGATATATGGAGGAAATACTAGAAATATTCTTGCTGAACGGGTAACTCTGGAATGTACCGTTAGGACCTTTAGCGATGAGCTGTATCAAAATATCAAGGGCAAGGTTATTGATCTGTTGGAAGGCATGGAAAAATCCCATGGTATAAAGAGTAGCTATAATGAAGGAGTATATTATCCTCCAGTTATAAACCATGAAGAGTGGACTAATAGGGTGGTAGATATACTCCCTAAGGAATATTATATGGAAGCCAAGCCTTTAATGATAGCTGAAGACTTTTCTTACTATCAAAGGGAAGTGCCGGGAGTATTTATGTTTTTAGGAAGCTATAATGAAGCTAAAGGATACATTCATCCCCTGCATAACAATCTTTTTAATTTTGATGAAGAAATACTACTGTATGGAGTTCAGTTATATAAAAACATTATAAGTCAGATATAAACAACAACTAAGAAATTAAAAAAGATTTAGACAGTATTTGATCTTTCCAGTTCTAATAGAAAGGTTTTTATATCCAGCCCTCCCCCATAACCTACCAGGTTCCCGTTGGCACCAATAACCCGATGGCAAGGTATGATTATGGCTATAGGATTTCTGTTGTTGGCAAGGCCTACAGCTCTATAGGCCTTGTCATGGCCTATAGATATGGCGATATCCTTGTAGCTTCTTGTTTCTCCATAGGGAATTTTTCGTAGACTATTCCATACTTTTTTCATAAATTCAGTACCAGAAGGATTAAGGTCCAGATTAAACTCCTTGCGCTGGCCTTTAAAATAGTCCTGCAGCTGCCTGTTGGCTTCAGCCAGAATGGAAGTTTCTTTTATAACATAGCCAGGAGGCAGAGGATTTTCTTTAAATAAAAGGTGAGTAATCCTGTTATCTTTTTCCCCAATTATAATTTGTCCAATGGGAGTATTGTAATAGAATGCATAACCCATATTATAAACCTGCCTTTGCTTATTTGTACTTGATTTTATCAAAGAAAGGTCAATAGAACAATCCCAAAAACTCCTTGTAATTGGAGTTAATGATGGGTATAATAGTATTATAATGTAATCTTATTAGAATAAAATTTACGAGGTGTAAAATGAGGAAAGTGTTTTTTAACTAGAAATTTAATAATCCCTTAAAAATGGCATGGCCATCTTAGGCGGATTATGCTCTTTTTGGGGGAATGATAGTTAAAAACACTTTCAGGCGGATTTTAAAATCAATCTATTATACAGGGTACTTATTATATTGATAAGCCTTTACATTTAATGGTTGTATAGTCATATAACAGGCATATAAACTGCAGTATAACGCTTGATGTGTTTGCTGCGGTTTTTGTTTTTCTATCATTCCCCTGAGGAAAACAGCAAAGATTTCGGGGAGTGATGTTATGTATATAAGCTTTTCAGGTCTTTCCAAAGCATATGAGGGCAAGACTGTATTTGAAAATGTAAAGGGACAGATAAATGATGGAGATAAGGTTGGATTAATCGGATCTAATGGAGTGGGAAAGACAACTTTGGTTAAGGTATTGACAGGCAGGGAAGAGAAGGAGGCTGGTGAAATAAGCTATTCCCCTTCCTATATAAAAACTTTGTATATACAGCAGTATCCGGAGTTTGAAGAGGGGATTTCAGTTTATGAGGATATATTAAAATTTTTGTATCAATGGAATGAAAACAATAATCCTCATGATGCTGGTGATATGGAAACCCTGGTAAAAACCGCTCTTAATAGAGTGGGTTTGGAGGAAGAGATATGGAACCAGCGGGCTACAAGTCTTAGCGGTGGTGAAAAAACCAAGCTTATTCTTACAAGGATGTTTGTATGTGACTTTGACTTTCTTATCCTTGATGAACCTACAAACCACCTAGATATGGCCAGTTATGAATGGTTGGAGGATTTTATTAAAGAGCTTGATAAACCTATGCTGATAGTATCTCATGACCGCTTCTTTCTTGACAATGTAGTAAATACAATATGGGAATTAACCCCTCGGGGGCTAAATACCTATGAAGGTAACTATACCAACTATAGACTGCAAAAGGAAATGGAAATTAAAAATATTACCAAAGAGTACCATAAACAGCAAGCCAAAATTCAGCAGTTAACAGTCATGATAAGCGACAGGGAAAACTGGTATCACAGAGCCCATAAATCGGCCGGCCAGAACGATTACCTAAGAGCAAGGGCAAAGAAACAGGCCAGTACTTTAAAGGCTAAAAAAACTCAACTAGAACGCCTTGAGAGGGAAAAAATAGAGAAACCGCGAAAGGAGCTATCTCCAGCCTTTGATGTAATTAATAAGAATATAATAGGCAGGAAAATTCCCAGATTCCTTATTCAGGGCAAAAATGTCAGTAAAAGCTTTGGAGATAATCCAATTCTAAAAAATATATCCTTTAATATAGAGAGAGGGGATAAGATCGCTGTAATTGGTGCCAATGGATCCGGCAAGAGCACCTTTCTAAAGACTATATGTGGTGTTTATGATGATTATAGTGGAAGTCTTAGGATAAATCCTTCGGTTAGTATCGGTTATTTCTCCCAGGAGCTTGATAATCTGAATCATGAGGCAACTATACTAGATGATGTATTAAAAGAAGGTGCCACTGTCCAAGAGACTAGACTGTTACTAGCCAGCCTTCTCTTTAGGGGTGATGATGTTTTTAAGAAGATTGGTAATTTAAGCATGGGGGAAAAGGGAAGGGTGGCCTTTGCAAAGCTTATATTGTCTGGCGCCAATCTGTTGGTACTAGATGAACCCACAAACTATATGGATATTCAATCCAAGGAAAAGGTTGAGGAGGCATTGGAGGAGTTTCAGGGTAGTATTATATTTGTCTCCCATGATCGGTATTTTATAAACCGGTTAGCCAGTAGGATATTTCTAATAGAGGACAAAAAAATTCGTATATTCGAAGGAAACTATGAATATTATCTGTCCAAATCCATAAAGGAGAAGGCAGACAAGGAAAAAGAAAAACAGCTCAGAGACATTATGGAAACCATTATGAAACTGGAGGTTGAACTAGCCTACTTGGGAGGGAAATTGGATCAAACCCAGGATGAAGAAGAGAAAGAGGAACTGAACAGACAGTATCTTGAAGTGGCCAGAACCCTAAATCAAAAAAGGCAGCAGATGCGAAAGTCTTAAAAAAGACAAAAGGGGACAAGGAAAACTGTCCCCTTAAAACTATTTTAAACTACATGGATAATTACAGTGCCGTCTTCATCTTGTACTTCTACTAATCCAGTGGACTTACATATTCGTAAACAGTTAACTAGTTTTCTGATATCCCTATAACCAACATATTTAAATACTTCATTGGCTTTTCTTAAATCTTCCTTGTCCCCGAATATGTTTGCTATCTTTATTCCCAGCTTACCCAGTAGAAAGGCTAGATTGACAAGAAATAAGGGTATGGGAATGTATAACTTTTTATCTTCATCCTGCACCTTTATTATCAGGATATGTCCTTTGGGAAGGGGTCCGGGCTTGGGTGGATTTTTTAGCATTGAAACAGCTTTATCTACTGAGATATGCCCTTTTTCAAGCTTTTCTAATATATCCATTCTATACATGATAACCACCAGTTATTTACTCTATAAAAATTTCTACTTTGTCACCGTCGTCTTCTATATCTACTATTTTACCTTTTGCACCTTCCTTAACTGCCTGCATAAGTTCATCAAGATCTATTTCTTTCAGTACTTCTGCTTCGGGTGAAAATTTTGGTCCAACCTTGGCACCTATTTTCAGACCTACTTCTATTAGGGATATAGGGATAGTAACATTGACTTTGTTTTTCCCCTCTTCGGCAACACGTATCTTTAAAAACTGAGCAGGAGAGCCGGATGCCGATAAAGACTGTGACCATACATCATCCTGGGTACTGCTTAGTGCCTCAATAAGATCTTCCCCTTCTTCTGCAGTGATATGACCTTCTTCAATCATCTGCAAAATTTTTTTGATTTCCTCTTTCATTTTCGTTATACATCCTTTCTTTTTATTTTATTCCTTGCCCTTTATCATTTTCATGGCCTCTTCATAGGTGATTTCGCCCTTGCTTAGGGAATCGATGATTTCCTTTTTGTTAACTTGCGGGCTTTCACTGGGTAAATCATATCCTAGTGCACGGATGATGTCATTCAATCTGGATCTTACGGTGGGATAGGATATGTTTAGTTCCTTTTCAACTTCTTTGATATTGCCTCTACATTTGAGGAAAACTTCAATAAAGTATTTCTGTTCTGCAGTTAAATAACTGAATTTATCAAAATGAAAACTGCCTTGATATTGAGTGTTGCATTTTATACAATGAAGACAGGTAATTCTAAGCTTTTCTCCACAAACAGAGCACTTGGTTATTGCAGGGTAAGACATTATTGCTTTCTCCCTTCTTATGAAAGATCTTGTGCGATTATTTTCCTTATAAATATTATAACTTAAATATAAAATAAGTCAATATTAAAATTAAAATCATTAAACTATAACCTTGAAATAATTAAAATAATTAAACAAAACTTCAATCCAAGATAGATAATGATTAGTTTTCACTTCAAAAGTCGGTTAATGTGAATAAAGGCTGTATTATATAAAAAAGCATATACTTAACTATAATAAAAATTGTTAATATGACTAAAATTTAGTGTATAATAGATGTAGTTGCCAAGTTTCAATTAAATAATACAAGGGGAGGTTATTTCATGAATAATTTTACTTTCTATAGTCCTACATATTTTGTCTTTGGTAGAAATACTGAAAATGAAGCAGGACATTATGTATCTCGTTTTGGAGGCAGCAAGGTCCTTATTCATTACGGTGGTGGATCTGTAAAACGCACAGGCCTACTGGATAGGGTTAAGGCCTCATTAGACAAGGAAAATATTCCTTATATGGAGCTGGGCGGAGTCAGACCTAACCCTAGAAGCGGCTTGGTATACGAGGGTATTGATCTTTGCCGTAAGGAAGGAATAGATTTTGTTCTAGCGGTAGGTGGCGGCAGCGTTATTGATTCAGCAAAGGCTATTGCTGCAGGGGTTAAGTATGATGGAGATTTCTGGGACTTTTTTGAAAAAGGCCTGCCCATTACTGATGCCCTGCCTGTGGGAACCATATTAACCATTGCTGCAGCAGGAAGTGAAGGTTCTCCTGACACCGTTATAACCCATGAGAATGGTATGCTTAAGAGAGGTGCATCTGGTGAAGCCATCCGTCCTATTTTTTCAATTCTCAATCCAGAACTAACCTTTACCTTACCCCCAGAGCAGACTGCGTATGGGGTAGCTGACATCATGGCCCACGTTTTTGAAAGGTATTTTACAAATACCAAGGGCGTAGAGGTTACAGACAGGCTTTGCGAAGCTGTTTTACTGACCATGATCAAGGAATCCCCAAAAGTCATGGTTAATCCTGAGGATTATGATGCCAGAGCCAACATCATGTGGGCGGGTATGGTGGCTCACAACAATTTATGCGGAGTTGGTAGAGAACAAGACTGGAGCAGCCATGCTATAGAGCATGAACTATCAGCCCTATATGATGTTGCCCATGGTGCAGGATTAGCTGTCATATTCCCTGCCTGGATGAAATATGTTATGAAACATGATGTCAATAGATTTGCTCAGATTGCAGTCAGGGTATGGGGCTGTCATATGGACTTTGCTAATCCGGAGAATACAGCCATGGAAGGCATAAGACGACTGGAGGAATTCTGGAAATCCCTTGGCCTGCCACTGACCTTTAAAGAGTTAGGTGCCAAGGAAGAGGATATTCCATTTATGGTTAAGAATATTGGTCTAAAAGAAGGAGAGCATCTGGGCAGCTTTGTTCCACTCTACAATGAAGATATAGAAAAGATTTATAGGCTGGCTCTATAAGAAAGAACAGGAAATGCATAAAAACAGGCCTGTAAGATAAACTGTTACTATAATCCAACTGGTTGTGCTAGTTCCACAATTATTGCCATATATGTATAATGGCTATTGATCGTTCACTTCATCACTGATTTGGAGAAAACTAAGGCTTATTTCATTTTGAAAAGCCTGCCGCTTCCAAACCGGCGTCCTGCCGGTGGAAGCTGCCTCGGCATCCTGCCTCGGCTACGGCTTTTCTGCATTCCATAAGCCAAGTTTTCTAAAGCCAAATCAGCGAAGGCGTTCACTTATCAATAACATTATGTACAAATAGCATTAATTGTTTTGAACTAGCACAGCGGGTTAAACTACAGCAGTCAAAAGTCCTAGAAAGGGGAATTATCATGAGTGTACCAACACCTCATAATGCAGCCAAAATAGGTGAAATAGCATCTACTGTAATAATGTCCGGGGATCCCCTTAGAGCAAAATTTATAGCAGAAAATTATCTGGAAGATGCAAAATGCTTTAATGAAGTTAGAGGGATGCTAGGCTATACAGGATATTACAAGGGGAAGAAAGTGTCCGCCATGGGTCATGGTATGGGGATGCCTTCCATGGGTATATATACCTATGAACTATATAATTTTTACGGAGTAGAAAACATTATCAGGGTAGGCTCGGCAGGAGGCCTTAGGGATGATGTAAAACTCAGGGATATAGTTATAGCCATGGGTGCCTGTACCAATTCAAATTATGCTCAACAGTTTGGCTTGCCTGGCACCTTTGCACCTATAGCAAGCTATTCCTTACTAGAAAAAGCAGTACAAAAGGCTAGACAAATGAATCTAGAGGTAAAAGTGGGCAACATCTTTACATCAGACACCTTTTATGAAGACACTCCTACCCAAAAGGAATGGGTAAAGATGGGAGTGCTAGCTGTTGAAATGGAGGCTGCAGCCCTATATATGAACGCTGCAAGAGCTGGTAAGAATGCTCTATGCATCTGCACCGTATCGGATTTACCCTTTACCGGAGAGGCATGCACCAGCGAAGAGAGGCAAACTACTTTTACCCAGATGATTGAACTGGCGCTTGGAATAGTATAGTTTACACCTTGTCTGTAGCAGGTTGACTAAAATTTTCGACCTGCTATTTAAATAAATATCTTTATTACAATTATATAGATCTATATACAAAATAGGAAATAATTGATATAAAATATAATTAAAGAAAATAAAAAGGGGGATATGACCAGTGGCTGATTTAAAAAGGTATGAATTTTGGTTTGTAACTGGAAGCCAGCACCTTTATGGAGAGGAGACTCTGGTAGAGGTAGGCAAACACTCTCAAATAATCGCCGAGGCGCTGGACAAGTCGGAAGACATTTGTGGCAGAGTAGTGTATAAGGGCATTGTAACAACTCCTTCTGAGATTACTAAGGTGATGGAAGAGGCTAACTTTGACAAAAACTGTGCCGGAGTTATTACCTGGATGCACACCTTCTCACCTTCAAAGATGTGGATTGCTGGTTTATCCATTTTAAACAAGCCCATGTTACATTTAAATACTCAGTTTAACAGGGAGATTCCCTGGGATGAAATTGACATGGACTTTATGAATCTTAACCAATCAGCTCACGGTGACAGGGAACATGGATTTATTGGAGCCAGGCTTAGGATACCAAGGAAAATTGTTGTAGGACATTGGGAAGATGAAGATGTCCATGAAAAAATCGGTGGCTGGATGCGTTCAGCTATAGGACTCAGTGAATCCCGGTCCTTAAAGATTGCACGCTTTGGGGATAATATGAGGGAAGTGGCTGTTACAGAAGGCGATAAAGTGGAAGCCCAGATAAAATTTGGCTGGTCGGTTAATTATTATCCAGTAGGTGACCTTGTCCAATATATAGAAGCGGTTACAGATGCTGAAATTACAGAGTTGATGGATCAATATAGAGAACTTTACCAAATAAATACCGAAAAGACAGACTCTATTGAATATCAGGCTAGAATTGAACTGGGAATGACCAAATTTTTAGAGGAAGGCAACTTTGGTGCATTTACCACTACATTTGAGGACCTGCACGGATTAAAACAGCTACCTGGTTTAGCAGTACAACGTTTGATGACTAAAGGATATGGCTTTGGTGCTGAGGGAGACTGGAAGACTTCAGCATTAACAAGGATTATGAAGGTGATGGCAACTGGTCTGCCTGGTGGAACCACCTTTATGGAGGACTATACCTATCACTTGGAAAAGGGCCAGGAACTTATTTTGGGTGCTCATATGCTGGAGGTATGTCCTAGTATCGCAGCCCAAAAGCCAACTATCGAAGTTCATCACTTAGGTATAGGTAATAGAGAGATGCCTGCTCGAATGGTCTTTGATGGTCAGGAAGGGGATGTAGCCCTTGTTTCTCTAATAGACATGGGCGGCAGGATGCGCTTAATTGTGAACGATGCAAAGGCTGTTACTCCCCTTAAGGATATGCCTAAACTACCCGTAGCCAGAGTTATGTGGAAACCTATGCCAGACCTGAAGACATCTGCAGAAGCCTGGATTCTGGCAGGAGGCGCTCATCATACTGTAATGAGTTATGCTTTGAATGCTGAACATATGAGGGATTTCGCAGAAATGGCAGGCATAGAGTTTATTCATATCAATAAGGATACCAATATAAACGATCTTAAGAAAGAGCTCATGTGGAACGACATAGTATGGAAATTTAACAGTTAAAAACTATTCTTCAATTAAAAACCTCCAAAAATATGGTCATATTTTGCATAATATGTTACAATATTCTACGTTGTGCAAATATGACCATATTTTAGGAGGAAGAACAATGAAAAAAATAAAAAAACACATTTTAGCAATCATTATTCCAGTACTAGTCATTTCTTTCTTATCAGGATGTTCATCCAGCCCTTATGAAAAGCAGATTATAGGTAAATGGACAATTGAAAGCCTTGAGTTTGTCAGTGATGGTAATGATATGTTGTCTTATTTACAAAATATGCTGTATAACATGGTGTTTGAGCCTGGTAGCGAAATAGAGTTTATTAACAAAGAAAAAGTTAGTATTCTAGGCAATAGCAGTAATTATAAGTGGATTGAGAAGGACAAGTTGCAAATCGGAGACGATGGTGAAGGCGATGATGCACCTGTAGTATTTGATGTGGAAATAGAAAAGGGTTCTATGACTTGGAAAAATCAAATCCTTACAGTTCACTTAAAAGCAGCTAATTAGAATAAACTGGATTTTCTTTACTCCCACAACCTAATTTTAGCCTTAAAACTATCAAAAGTTTAGAAAACACAAAAATGGAAATAATAACGTATAAATAAGATATATACAATAATATTAGAAAGCTCTTTAGGCTAAAATTTGGTTGGGGAGGAGATAGAAGTGCTGGTAGACCCTAAGGATCAGGAGGAGTTTATGGAGGTACTGACAGAAGCCAGGGATGAATGGATGCAGGCTCAAAATTACTTTGAAAACGTAAGCGAGCCGGATTTAGTCGATTACGCCATATACAGATTAGAAGCTGCAAGAAGAAGATATATGTATCTGATGAAACAGGCTAGAATATCTGGCATCCGAAATGAACAGATATTTAAGGAGGAAATCATCAATTAACATCAAAGAAGTCATAAAAGGGAATACCCGTCCATATACATTTAATGAATGTACTCCGAAATGAGGTTGTGATATATGGGCTTGGATATTCCCTTTAGTGTTATTATAGGCTATGCTTTAGGATTGGTACTATTGTACCTGGTGGGATGGTTTTTATTAGTTCCCCTGAAAAAGATACTGAAATTCATATATAACGGATTGCTGGGAGGCATAATTCTTTGGCTGTTAAACCTGTTAGGGGGTTTAATCCATGTTAGACTAGCCATCAATCCTATTACAGCGCTTATAGTAGGTTTTTTAGGAATCCCAGGTGTAATACTAATTTTATTGCTTCAATTTATATTAGGATAGTAATTTTAGATTCCTCTTTCAGACATTATCACTTCAATTTCGTCTGGGTTTATTCCAACCATTGCTTGGCCTAGATCCTCTGATAGTTTAGCTATGAGATCGAAATCCTGATAGTTAGCTACAGCCTCTACTATAGCCTTGGCTCTCTTGACAGGATCACCGGATTTAAATATACCGGATCCTACAAATACTCCTTCAGCACCTAGATGGACCATCAAAGCAGCATCTGCAGGAGTTGCTACCCCACCAGCCGAAAAGTTGGGTACAGGTAATGCGCCGTGCTCATGGACATATAGTGCAAGCTCATAGGATACCTGAAGCTCCTTTGCATAGTGATAAAGTTCATCCTTGCGGATAGCCTGCAGCTTTGCAATTTCCTGATTGATGCTTCGCATATGCTGTACTGCCTGGACTATATCTCCGGTTCCCGGCTCACCTTTTGTGCGGATCATGGCAGCGCCTTCCTGGATTCTTCTTAGGGCCTCACCAAGATTTTTTGCTCCGCATACAAAGGGGGTTTTAAAGGCTTTTTTGTCTATATGGAATTTATTGTCGGCAGGAGTTAGAACTTCACTTTCGTCGATAAAATCTATACCAATTGCCTCTAAAATCCTGGCCTCTACAAAATGACCTATACGTACCTTGGCCATAACTGGGATAGAAACTGCTTCCTGGATCTCCTTAATCATCTTGGGGTCGCTCATTCTGGCTACTCCTCCGGCTGCACGTATATCTGCTGGTATCCTCTCTAAGGCCATAACTGCACATGCACCAGCATCTTCAGCAATTTTTGCCTGTTCTGGGGTGGTCACATCCATTATTACCCCGCCCTTTAGTTTTTCAAGGATTTCTTTATGTTGTTCATAAATCCTGTTCATTTTATCATCTCCTATAAATATTCAATAATTATTCACTTTTATGGTTATTTTTATTATATAGTATACCACAAAATCTCTACATCAAATAACATAAATACTGTCTAAATCAAATAACATAAATACTGTAGGATAAATGTTAGCATAATTAACAAAATAAAATCAATAAGCTAAAGCACACTTAAAAACTATTTGTATTCCCCTTGAATTTACTGCTGAATTGGTGCTACAATATAGAGCATATGAAACAAAAGGATGTGTCGCGAGAATGAGTCAGAGTAAGAAGATTATATTTAGCGGTATTCAACCTTCAGGGAATTTAACATTGGGCAACTATCTTGGTGCCATAATAAACTGGCTTCCCCTTCAGGATGAATATAATTGTATATATAGTATAGTTGATCTTCATGCTTTAACGGTAAGGCAGGATCCGACTGAACTAAGAAAGAGGACAAGGTCTTTGCTTGCTCTTTATATAGCCTGTGGCCTGGATCCGGAAAAAAATATTTTGTTTGTACAATCTCATAACAGCGCTCATGCAGAGCTGGCGTGGATTCTCAACTGCTATACCTATATGGGTGAGCTTAGCAGGATGACCCAGTTTAAAGAAAAATCCAAGAGACATTCAGATAATATCAATGCAGGGCTTTTTACTTACCCTGTACTTATGGCTGCAGATATACTTCTTTATCAAGCTGATCTTGTTCCTGTAGGAGAGGATCAGAAACAGCATTTAGAAATAACCAGGGATATTGCTCAAAGATTTAACAATATCTATGGTGATGTGTTTAAAGTACCTGAAGCCTATATACCCAAGGTGGGTGCCAGGATTATGAGTCTTCAAGAGCCAGAAAAGAAGATGTCAAAATCCGATGAGAATCCTAATGCCTATATTAATCTTTTGGATCCTCCCGATGTGGTTATTAGAAAGTTCAAGAGGGCAGTTACGGATTCAGAAACCGTTATACGATATGATGTAGAGAAAAAACCTGGTATCAGCAACCTAATGAGTATTTATTCCAGCATTACAGGAAAATCCTTTGAAGAGATAGAGAAAGAATTTGAAGGCAAGGGCTACGGTGACTTTAAAGTGGCCGTAGGCAAGGTTGTTGCTGAAACCTTAAGACCAATTCAGGATAAACATGCGGAACTTATGGCAAATAAGGATTACTTAGATCAAATTATGAAAGAGGGCGCGCAAAGAGCGGAGAGAATCTCATACAAAACCCTCAGAAAGGTATATAGGAAGGTTGGCCTGGTTCCAAAAGTGTTTTAGTAAGCTACAATAAACCGAGGGGTATTGGGCCTCTCGGTTTTCTATATTGGCCAGCATTCATTGGGAGGGACTATGGAAAAGGACTTGTTAAAAGATCAGTTAATTGAATATGGCACAAAGCTGGGATTTGGAATTATTAGAGTTACTACCTGTGAACCTTTAAAACTTTGGAACTATCAAAGAAATATTAGAAAAAAACAGGATCCAGATTCAGCTTACCTATGGGATAATTTAAAATACGATCCAAAGGAAATCATGCCTGAAGCCAGGTCCATAGTAGTTGCCATATGGGCTCATACTCCCTATAAATCTAATTTTCCTAAGGGTATAGGCAGATTTTCAGCATATTACAGGGAGTATCCCAAAGGCAGGCAAGCTGCCTACAGGTTAGGCAAGTTTTTAGAACAAGCCGGCTATAATACTATAGTTCAGCCTAATCTGCCAGCCAAAGAGATTGCCTACAGAGCAGGAATCGGATATTTTGGTAAAAACGCACTCATCCATACTCAGGAATATGGTTCCTGGATAAGCCTTCATTATATATTAACTGATGCACCCTTAACTCCCGATGAAAGTATGGATAGGATTTCCGATTGTGGGGATTGCAATTTGTGTATGAGGACCTGTCCTACTAGTGCTATACAAAGGGAAGGACAGGTGATTCCCAGTAAATGTATTCGACATCACATGTTATCTTCAGATTTTGTGCCTGTAGATATAAGGGAAAAGATGGGTAGCAGAATGCTGGGCTGTGATATCTGTCAGATGGTATGCCCTTTTAATAAAAAAGGCATACTGGAGGCTGGATTACCCTCCCCTGAAGAAATGGATCTTTTCAATATAAAGGATATATTAAAAGAATGGTCTACAGGATTAAAAAATAGAATGAATAATATGGGAGAGCTTATAGGAAAAAACTATGCCAGAGCCCAAAAAATATTATCCATGGCTGTAATTTTAGCAGGTAATAGCAAAGATAAATCCTATATTCCCTATTTGATTCCCCTCTTAAAACATCCCCATGCACCTATTAGAGGCCATAGTGCCTGGGCTATAGGAAAAATTAAGGCTGATGGCTTTGAGGATATTTTAAATAAGGCCCTGATACAGGAGAAGGACAACCGGGTAAGAGAAGAAATCGATAGAGCCCTAGGTTATTAAATTAAGAACTTGTAAAGAATATATAAGGAATATACTTTGCTTAATATAAATTAACCCCTTGTGCCAGTTCATCTTATACGAATGATAATGGCTATTGAAAGTTCGCTTATCAGCAGCCATTATATGAATAGTTTATTCTAAAGGTCTAACTAGCACAAGAGATAAAATTCATGCATTGAGAATAAATGTATATAGAAAG
>JAAYGY010000051.1 GCA_012735575.1 Clostridiales bacterium | reverse complement strand
CACCTGTATCACCTGAACAAACTACCCTTGTTCCCATGGTATTTAGTACATAAGGAATATCAGTGGACTCGTAGACAGCATTTCCTCCCGCGGCATTAGTTCCCGCAACCTGTCCCTGTCTGCTGGCTGCTGTCCACAGTCCAAACCATCTGCCGTTGACGCTGGCAACATCTCCCGCTGCATATATATCCTGAATGCTGGTTTCCATCTTTTCATTAACATTTAAAAAGCGGTCCATACTCAAACCACTGTTGTGGAATAAAGTGGTATTAGGTGAAACACCAACCGATACAATGACAATATCGGCTTCAATCAAGGTGTCATCAGCCATACGCACTTGTGTAACATGACCATTATTATCCCCTTCAAACCCTACTACGGATTCTCCACAGAACACCGATATACCCAGGCTCTGCACCTTTTCCGTGAATATTTCTGAACCATCTTCATCCAGTTGTTTGGGCAAAAGTCTTGGCATACCTTCTATCAATGATACATCAATACCCATTTCAGAAATCTTGTGTGCAGCCTCCAGCCCAAGTAGCCCACCACCTATAACAGCTGCCTTTTTTGCATTCCGAAGACTCTTATTGATTTCGTCGATATCCTCACAGGTCCATATGGTATGGACACCCGAGAGTTCTCTGCCCTTAAAAGGAGGCATGATTGGCCTGCTTCCTGTAGCTAGTATCAGACTATCATAGCCATACTCTTTACCATTTACGCTGATTTTCCTTGTTTTAGGATCTATTGCTGTAACTTTTGAGCAAATCTCAACTCTAATCCTGTTTTTCTCAAGCCATTCCTCATTGTTGATTTCAAGGGTATCAACATCCAGACTCTTGCCTATGTAATCACATAATCGGAGCCTGTAATAGGGTAACCGGTTTTCTTCGCCAAACATAATAATATCAGCCTCATGATCTTGATTTCTGGCTGCCTTTGCTGCCGAAAGTCCTGCAACTCCGCTTCCGACAATCAAAATTTGTCTTGTACTGCTTGAATAATTGTTAACCATAACTTCAGTCCTCCATAAATATAATTTTAACTCTTGTACCAGTTCATGATCTTAGATAATAAACTATTGATAATCGGAAGTAGCGATCTATAGCCATTACCGGCATATGATTGACCAATACAACACGTTAAGTTAATCCTTTGGAACGGGACAATTTCTCTCTGATTTTCCATAGAGCAAACCCTATAACAAAGCCGCCTAATGCGGGTATAATCCATCCAATCCCATAATCAAACCCGGGTAAATTATGAACGGGAAATATCAAATTGTCGGCCCCAAAAACAGGCTAAAAAATAATCCTAATAATAAATTCGATATAAAACCAAGCTTTTCCTTCAAAAATAATACTCCCTGCATTTATATATATAGATTCATATTTTTTAATAGCAACAAGACCTTATGATCCTTATAACCTTATATATAGCACCAAAACCATTTTATCTTGTCAATAGCGCCATCTGTTTTTTTCCCTTGAGCTTCTCAGTTTAATATCATTTAATATCACTAACTATATATCTATAGCCAATTTCCTCATATGATTTAGCAAATAATCCAGATAAAACTAATCTGTCCAAAATCCAATAAAGCTATCAAAACCCCATAATCTTAACCAAAATATGTCAGAAAAGATAAAGATCAGAGGTTTTTATGGTTTTATTACTGTTTCAAGGGTAACTATTAACTATAAACCATAATAGATTGAGAGGTGGGAATATGCTAAAGATTGGCGATAAAGCCCCGGATTTTAAATTAAAGGATGAAACAGGAAGGGAAATCAGCTTATCCTCTCTTAGAGGTAAAAGAGTTGTTATATATTTCTATCCAAAAGATGATACTCCAGGGTGCACAAAGGAAGCCTGCAGCATTAGAGATGTATACGATGATATACTTGAAGCAGGTGCTGTAGTAATAGGGATAAGTAAAGACAATGCCAGATCTCATGAAAGATTCAAGCGCAAATATAATTTGCCTTTTTACCTATTGAGTGACCCTGAGAATAAAGTCATTGAACAATACGGGGCCTGGCAGGAAAAGAAGATGTTCGGGAAAACCTATATGGGTATTGCACGTATCACATATATTGTTGACGAAGAAGGAATTGTTAAGAAAGTATACATCAAAGTAAAGCCTGAAACACACGGAGGGGAATTATTGACAGACCTTAGAAATATATGAAATAACCAAAAAGCCTGGCAAGACCGGGCTTTTTGGTATGCTCATTCCCATGTTGACTCGTCAATTTCATAAAAATCACCTTAAATTCTATTAATCGACGTTTCATGTCGCTCACTCCCTTCAATGTTTGACTGTTTTATTTAACCCGGCGTACAAAGTGCCGTATGTGTGCACGATTTTAAATAACATTCTGCATCTGCGGCTCCGACGAACCGAACCTCAAAATCCTCTCCCAATGGTGCAAAATCAATAGTTATTCAATTAATGATTTCATCATACCAATACGTTACTTGTCTGTTTGTTTATATCTCTCAAGACTTTATTTTATCAGCAATACTGCCATCCAGTAGAACATCAGCTTCCGTTTCAACAACAACTGATATACCTTTTTCCAGATATAACAGCTTTCTCACATGAGACATTCTTACATGTACATTGGTTGGTTCATAAAAAATACTTATACTGATCTCTCCGTCTGTTATACTAACATTTTTCATTTTCCCAAGTATGTCCGATTTGAAGTATTGCTCAGCAAAATAAAAGACACTAAATCTATTTTGGTATCCCAATGTATTTTTGTCGAAATAATAATCCGTATGGTATGCTATAATATTATCAGTAGCCTCATCTACTAAAACATATTGTTTTCCCGTATAATCGCCGTCAGGTAGAACAGGTTCTTTTATAGAATTTTGTAAAAACAGTTATTCTTTATATCTGAATTGATTTTTGAAGCATACTTTTTACTTTTTCCTCTTGGATTCTAGAGGGGGCTTACGATCTATATTTTCCATTTTTTTCTTTTCTCTTTCAATGACTTGGAATGCTTCTGCTTTACTTCCGGTTGTGGATCTAATTGAGAAAGCAATGTTCACAATATGATCCGATATTCTTTGGAAAGAGAACAGAACGGAATAAATGCTATTTGACACCTCAACAGGATACATCCCGGAACTTAGGCGCGTCACATGTACGTCACGCGTGAAGGATATCAGGTTATTTATCTCCTTTTGCAGGTCTGAAATCTTTTTCAAATTTTTGGTTGAGCGCGTTGTAAACGCATCAAACCCTAAATCGTACATTTCACATATTTTTCTGTAGATTTGGTCAAGCTCCATTTTGGTCTGATCCAAAAACTTAACATCATATTTCTTCATGTAGTTAGTTTCTTTTTCTATTAGTATCGCGTAATCTCCCAGCCGCTCAATATCGTTTGTTACATGATGCAATCCTCCTATTAGTTTTTCATCATCAGGCAATTTAGTAACTGACGAAATTTTAATGAAATAGCTTGTGAGCTTATTTGTTAAGAAGTCAATACGATCTTCAACTTCGGCAATTTTTTTGCTTTGACTCATATCTTCGTTGACCAATGAAGCAAAAGAGCGGTCAATGTTCTCCTTTGCGAGAATCAGCATGTCGTACAATTCCTTTAATGCTTGTTCAATTGCAACCGCCGGGGTCTGTAGGAAACGGTCATCAATATATGACACTTCTTCCAGCTTCTGTTGCTTGTCCCTCACCAAATTTGTAATTAAATTGACTAAGGGATCTATGAATACAAGTAACACTAAGGTATAAAGAATATTATAAATTAGGTTAAATGTTGCTAGACTAAACTGGGGTTTCCCAGGGAATAGACTTTCAAACATGGCAGTAATAGGTGTCCTGAAAATAACCAGAATAACTGTAAATGCAGCCGCTCCAATTATACTGGTAATCAGATGAAATAATGCGATACGTTTCCCGTTAGCGTTCGTGGTTAGGGAAGCCATAATTCCATCACTGCATGTTCCGATATTTGCTCCCATCACTAAGAAGAATGATTGATCTATATCGTGGATAACTCCCGTAGCCAAGAAAGCGATAAAAACACCAGTTGCTGCCGTAGATGACTGTATAATGGCAGTAAAAAGGATACCTAAGATCACAAGCAAGATCGGATTTTGCATAATTTTATATTTGAAGACTTTAGATAATTGAATGCTCAATGTTGAATCTGGCCCACCGATTGCAAATTCCATCACTTCCAGTCCAATGAACAGCATTCCGAATCCGATTAAAAAAGGTGCAATTTTATTAAGGATTTCATTGTTAGTGGCAAAAACAATTAGTACACCGACAAATGCCACCGCTGCAAAAACAGAGCTTATACTAAAGCCGCCCTTGCTGATACCTGATAGAGCAAATATAAATGCTGTAAGAGTGGTGCCTACCTTTGCACCTAAGATAAAACCTGACCCTTGTTTAACTGTTACAATTCCCGCATGAGCAAGTCCAACTGTCATAATCGAAGATGCTGAAGAAGATTGAAGAAGCACGGTACCTCCGATTCCAATTCCATAATTAACGACTCTGTTTTTATCCATCTTTTTGAAAAGATTTCGTATTCCCGATCCTGCGCTTTGTTCCAAGCCGGAGCTCATCTGCTTCATACCAAACATAAATACAGCGACTCCACCTAACATAAGTAGTAAATTCATTAAAATTTCCATTTTCTTTTCTCCTAGTATTTATTATTTTTTTCTTACTTAATATAACAGACAGTACGTCTCAACGTGGATGGTTTACTCTTATCACCTTATCTACTCTTATCTTTTGATAAGGAGACAGGTGCACTCCACCTGGCTCGAGTTGGTGGGATCGATATAACTTGTTAATGCTTATTTCCGGAAACATATCCACTTCAATTTTGATGCTATCGACAAACGAGAAAATATGGATAGGTTATTTATTTGCTATTTAATATTTAAACAAAAATACGCTCTTCTTTCTTTGCTGCAGGTATAATTG
>JAAYGY010000050.1 GCA_012735575.1 Clostridiales bacterium | reverse complement strand
TTTTAATGACAAATAGGGGCAGTGTTTCAATTTTTTCATAGGTGGTAAATCTCTTTGTACAACTGCCGCATTCCCTGCGCCTTCTAATAGCAGAGCCTTCGTCAGTGGGACGGGAGTCTAAGACTCTACTATCTAGGCTGCCACAAAATGGACATTTCATATGATTCCCTCCAAGCGCTAATTTCTAGCTTCTAACTTCTAAGTATATTATATCCATATAGCAATTATTTGTCCACATTATTCGACAATATTTTTAATTTTCAAACTTCAATGGATCTACATCTACTAATATTACATCGTCACCTATCTTTTTAATTTTCTCCCAGGGAATCACATAATCTCCCTCACCCTTTAAAAAGCCCATTAATTTACTTGGTCCTGGAACCACAATTGCCGTTATCCTTCCAGCATGAAGATCAAATTCCATATCTATTATTATCCCTAGCCTCTTGCCATCTCTAATATTAATTACTTCCTTTTGCCTAAAATCTGACGATTTGGCCATAAAACCCTCTCCCCATACATTAATTATTAGCTATTGTGCAGGTTCAGCCATTTATGATTTTTGCCATAATTGCTATTGAGGGGTAGGTTTTGCAAGTGGAATAAGCCTTAGCTTACTTCTAATTGGTGTTGGAGTGAACCTTCAATAGCCACTATGACCATATACTAAACTTGCACAAAGGTTAGTTTATATATTATATTCTTTTATGGACGAGGGTATGAAAAAAAAGGGGTATTGCCCCTTTATATGTGTTTTCGCATCTGGTTTAAAGCTGTCTTTTCCAATCTGGAGACCTGTGCTTGGGAGATTCCTATCTCATCGGCTACTTCCATCTGAGTTCTACCTTCAAAAAATCTTAGGGTTAATATAAGTTTTTCCCTCTGATTGAGCTTGGACATTGCTTCTCTTAGAGCAATCCCTTCTAACCATGTTTCATCCTGGTTTTTTTCATCACTAACTTGGTCCATAACATATATAGCATCTCCGCCATCATTGTATATGGGTTCAAAAAGGGATACGGGATCCTGGATGGCATCTAAGGCAAAGACCACTTCTTCCCTAGGAAGATCAAGTTCCTTGGCAATTTCTGTTACAGTAGGTTCTTTTGAATTTCTATTTATTAGCTGATCTCTTACCTGCAATGCCTTATAAGCTATATCTCTTAAGGATCTGCTTACCCTGATGGAGTTATTGTCTCTTAAATATCTGCGGATTTCACCTATAATCATGGGGACAGCATAGGTAGAAAACCTGACATTGTGGGATAAATCAAAATTATCAATTGCCTTTATAAGTCCTATACAACCAACTTGAAAAAGATCATCTATATTCTCCCCGCGATTGTTGAATCGCTTTATCACGCTTAGTACCAACCTTAAATTTCCCTGGATAAACTTCTCCCTTGCCTTTTTATCCCCAGCATGCATTTGTGCAAATAATTCTTTCATTTCTTCATTTGATAATACAGGTAGCTTTGAAGTGTTTACTCCACAGATCTCAACTTTGTTTACAAGCATGTCAAATCCTCCGTCCGTATCTGCAGTAGAGTAGATAAGTATTAGCTCTTAGGTGAAGTATTTCCCCGGACAGAGGTTTTTATTCTAGATTTCAATTTACAATATTTTCAAGTCCCAGTTGTTTTATGACGATACTTTTAGACCATCCTGGCTATTTCCTTTTTAAGTCGCTTTATTATTCGCTTTTCCAGACGTGAAATATATGACTGTGATATACCTAGAAGATCAGCTACTTCTTTTTGAGTTTGCTCTCTTTGTCCTCCCAGCCCAAATCGTAATTCCATAATTTTCTTTTCTCTAACAGATAATTTTTCCATGGCCAGATTCAACAATTCTCTATCCACTTCTTCCTCTATCATTTTGTAAATTAGATCATTTTCTGTTCCCAAGATATCTGATAATAGTAATTCATTACCATCCCAGTCAATATTTAAAGGTTCATCAAAGGATATTTCAGATTTTACTTTACCATTCCTTCTTAGATACATAAGTATTTCATTTTCAATGCATCGTGAAGCATAAGTGGCCAGCTTTATCCTCTTTGCGGGATCAAAGGTATTTACTGCCTTTATCAGACCTATAGTGCCAATAGAAATTAAATCCTCTAATCCCACCCCAGTATTCTCGAATTTTCTAGCTATGTACACAACCAATCGTAAATTCCGCTCAATCAAGGGGCTTTTTACCGATTTATCCCCTTTTTCCAGTCGTTTTATAAGCTCATTCTCCTCTTCAGGAGATAGAGGAGGTGGAAGAGCTTCACTCCCACTAATATAAAAAATAGGGAGTTTTCCCAGAGAAGGAAATCTTCTTATAAGTTTAAACTGAATCTTATAAATATGATACCTTATTTTATCCATAAGACCTTTAACCATCTGCATAACCTCCCCCCTTTTTAAGCAGATAAGATGTCAGGATGAATAAGAGCATCATAGCTGTCATCTTTGGAAAGTTTGTCATTATATATAGCAACAATAATTTCCTTATATTCATACCAATTATTTCCTTTGGATACTAAAACTTTTTCAGGTCTAAATCCTAATAATAACCCACCTGGCTTTCCCAGTGTGTAGTATGGTATTAATCTGATCCTTTCTATAAAAGCTGAATCTTTTAAAGCATGTATTATAAAATTCATATCCAGTTCCCTATTGCTACGATATATCTTCCTTACCTCCAAAGGCAAAGTTTCCTGAATCTTTGTATACTCTACTATTATTACAGGATTTTTGGTAATTGGATCATACAATAAATTTCCTGTATCTAATAATGCATTCAATACGATATCTCTGCCATTGTATTTTATTTTTATACTATAGATCAGATTCTCAGCAGCCAGTTTGCTACGAATTCTTGGCCATACAGCATATATAAATATTATGAGTAGCAGGGATGACATAAAAATTATTTTGGCAGGGAAGTTTTTTATATAAAAAATTCCCTTATCTAGTGTAATAATATCTTTTGTAAAAAAATATAGTCCTAAAGCTCCTCCCCCAAAAGCAAAGGTAACACCATAAAAGACCGCCATAAGCCTAATTAGTCTTACCAAGCTAGTAAACTTAAACCCAATAAGGATCATAATTATAGATAGTAAAAGTTTTATAACCCATAAACTGAATATAAAGCCTTGATATACTACTAAAAGTACTGCATACGTAGCCCCTAAAAAAGATGCTGCCAGTAGTCTATAAAGAGAAGTACTGTTTTTAGTTAGCTTGGATGATGCCCATAATATAATAAAATTCATGACTAAGTTATCTAGCCATATAATATCTATATATCTGTATTCAACAGGCAAACATCCCCGCCTCCTATGTCTTTTTTCTTTGTCCTTATTATATAATATTAGATGTTAAAATGTTGTAGAACGATGTATATCAATAAAAAAAACAAACGACAATAAATTGTTTTATTGTCGTTTGTGCCTCAATCCCAGTTATATTATTGTATCTTTATTATTATATCTTTAGTTTCTTCCTCGTCTCAAAAAAGTAGGAATAACCAGATCATCCTCTTGGAAGTCAGGCGTCAAGGAAGTATCTCCCACTCTATTGGGACTCCTTCTCATTTCAGTTACAGAATCCACTTTCTTTTGATCAAAACCAGTAGCAATAACTGTAATACTAATTTCATCGTCTAAATTTTCATCAATAACTGCTCCAAATATAATATTTGCGTCGGGATGTGCTGCCTGGGCTACCAACTCTGCTGCTTCATTGACTTCAAATAAACCTAGGCTATCACCACCGGTAATATTAAGCAGTATACCCGTAGCTCCATCAATGGTAGTCTCCAACAGAGGGCTTTGTATGGCCTGCTTTGCTGCCTCAACTGCTCTATTTTCGCCAGTACCTCTGCCGATACCCATGTGAGCCAGACCCTTCTCCTTCATGATGGTGCGGACGTCTGCAAAGTCCAGGTTGACTAAACCAGGTACGGCAATAAGGTCAGAAATACCCTGAACACCCTGCCTTAAAACATCATCAGCAATTTTAAATGCTTCTAACATAGAGGTGCGTTTTTCCACTACCTGCAATAATCTATCATTAGGTATAGTTACTAAAGTGTCCACCCTTTCTTTTAACTCTGCTATACCCAACTCAGCATTGCTCATCCTACGGCGGCCTTCAAACAAGAAAGGTTTTGTAACCACTCCTACAGTAAGAATCCCCATATCCTTGGCTATTTCTGCTACTATAGGTGCAGCACCAGTACCAGTTCCACCACCCATGCCAGCTGTTATAAATACCATATCAGAGCCCTCTAAGGCATGTTGAATCTCTTCTCTACTTTCTTCAGCAGCTTTTTGACCAATCTCTGGGTTAGCACCTGCCCCAAGGCCTTTAGTAATCTTTTCTCCAATTTGAATTTTATGATTAGATTGGGATAAGTATAATGCCTGCTTATCGGTATTAATAGAAATAAAATCCACACCTTTTAGTCCATACTGTATCATTCTATTGATGGCATTATTTCCTCCGCCTCCGACTCCAACAACCTTAATTTGAGCAAATTGTTCCATATCAATATCAAATTCCAGCATTTCCCTTCCTCCCCAAAGTCCATTTTCAGCATAAGATTAAAAAATTCAAGCTTGTCCATGGCAAGTCTTTATTATCTGTATATAATAAATCTCAACTACACTACCTATTCGTCTATTATTTATTATTATAATTATGTTATCATATAAATGGACAAAACGGAATAACTTTCTCAATTATTTTTCATCATTGTCATCCAATCTCCTGCGAAGATATGCTAAGAAATGACGACGAAGCTCTGCAAAATTCTGGAATAATCTATTACCAAATGCAAATATTGCTGCTAAATATATAGGCACGTCAAGTCTATCGCCTATATAAGCTAGCCCTGCTGCTAGAAATGCATTCCCAAAAAATCCTGATATAAATATGTCAGTCTGAAATTTGCCCTCCAGACTGGCGCGTATTCCACCAAAAACTGAATCAAGTGCAGCCAGTACTGCTATGGACATGTAGGAAGCATAATTAGTAGGTATCTGCCAGGGCAAAATTAATCCTAAGATAATTCCCAAAAATATTCCTATAATTGGTAGCCACATTCTATTCACCTTCCTCTATGGGTTTTGCATATTTATACTCTACATCTCCTATAAAGCGAGGTATCTGAATCAAATCCTTTTTCTTAATTTCAAATCTAAGTCCCCAAAACATAAGAGTTTGATATATACTATCTTCTCGTTGGAAATAGGAAAACAAAGCTTCTGGATCCCCTACAGCATGAATAATAAACGGAGGAGTAAATCTTTGCTCCTTGCCTACATTAATGGTGGGTCCACCACAGCTTATTCTAGAAGTTCCTATAATCCTTACCCCGTTTATTGCAATTGCTTCAGCACCTGCTGCTCTAAGTTCATTAACTACCTCTAAAAGATCACTATCATGAACAATATAATAGCCTAACATATCAGGATCGCTATCAAGTATTGAATCTCTCTTTCGATCATCTAATATTATTTCTATGCCGGGTCCTTCCACATCTATCATATTCGCTACCATTCTGCTTTTTTGAAGCTCTTCTCTAATTTGCTCTCCCCTATGGATTCTTTCGGCTGCTTCTTTTTCATACTGATCTATTATTTCCTCTAAGGCTCTAATCTCTTCTAAAAGAGTATCTCTTTCCTCTTCCAAAATCTTGGCATCCTTTATATATTGCTCGATCTTGACCAAGGATCTTCCTTCCAGGTATTGATCCAGAGATTGAGGAGACAGCATACTGCTAATTCCCAGCTGTGGATGCTGGGCATCTAGAAGACGAACAATAAAGAAACCAACCAAAACTCCAATCAAAGTTAAAATCCAAAGCTCCTTTTTTATCTTCATTCATATCCCTCACGACTTTTTCTCCTGAATAGGCTGTGCAAACTTGAAATTTATAGTTCCCTCATACCCTGGAACTGTGATCTTGGATTCAGTTCTGATTTTAATATCCAGTATTTGGCTTATGTTTTCCACTACTCCACCTAAAAGTTTTAGAGCAGCTTCTAGGTTCTCCGGATTTCCTATAGCTTTTATTTCAAAGGGTACTGAATGCCTATTTGTATTGATTACAATATAATCCCCGGCATTTCGAATCTCAGTTGTAGATATGACCCTCTCATTGTTGATGGCTACTGCTTCAGCACCAGCAGCATTTAATTCATTAATAAGCCTCAATAAGTCATCATAGTAGACATTCTGTACCGTTTGCTGTTCCCCATCCCAGGTATTAATATACAGGTTGTCCACTGTAATAACTACACCGGGACCTTCCATAGGGAGTAATCCAGCAATGCTTTTTGTTTTTATTAATTCATTTATCAGTGTCTCATCCTTTGAGGCATTTTCATAGCTACTAATAATATCCTCATACTCCTCAATCTGATTCTTTAGGATTTCATTGTCCTGTTCTAATTTGTTGATATGCTCAATTAGCTCTTGGGTTCTTTGCCTTGATACATTGCCTCCTACTTTTTGAACATTTTTAAATTGTGCGGCTAGCATGAGCCCCAGTATCAGACTGACTAAGGTTATAGCAAACTGCCCTGCACTAGGTTTCTTCATCGATCCACCTCAACTTTCATCAGGATAAAATACTGGTTTTGAGGGAGCACTTAAATCTAATATACCTCCCGTAAGTCCTTTGCAAACTTCTTTTAGTTTTTCACTCTTTAACCAGATTAATTTTTTGTCCATTTCTATAGCCTGTCCAATTCTGGTCCTTATACCATCGGTTAATATCAATTGGACATCATCTGGATTGCTTATAATTATCTCAGATACTTGGTTTTCAAGTTCTAACTGATATATAGATTCAAGTATTTTAGAAAGAACTTTTACTTGATATTCTTCCTCAGCCACCAGTTTTTTACCCACTACAAAACTCCTAACCTCCATATCCTGTACCAATGGATAAAGGACTTCTTCTATCTCATTAACTATCTCCATAATATAACAATCTTTATCTATTATAAAGTATGAGTTCAAATATGGGATAATAGCGGCAGCTTTCCTTTCATGTACCGTAATAACTACCTCATCAGGATAGTTGGGTCTTATTGATACCACTTCCAGATACGGTACGCTTTCAATCCTCTCCTCTACAATCTCCTTATCGAGCTTAAAGATATTTTGATTGAAGGATATGCCTGATCTTTTTATAATTTCTTTTTCATCTATTATTTCATTACCTATAACAGTAATTTTTTTAATCTGAAAACTCTCGGTCCCAAGATAGAAAACTCCTGTTACAGCTAAAAGTAGAATAAAGATTAGAAACATATATCCTTTTTTCTTTTTGTCCCTCAATCAATCACCCCATCCCTTAGGATACAAGCCAGAAAATGAATTATACATTTTCCGGCTTTATCCCTATAACTTTGATCCATTAATCCTCTATTCTCTCAATCTGGGCTCCGACGTTCCTTAAATTGCCCTCTAGGTGTTCATATCCACGATCAATATGATGAATATTTTCTACAATAGTTTGGCCTTCTGCCCGCAAACCAGCTAGTACCAGTGCGGCACCTCCTCGCAGATCCCAAGCGGAAACTGTAGCACCTTTAAGCTTTTCTACGCCTTGGATTACTGCGGTTTTGCCATCAATCCTAATATTGGCTCCCATACGTATTAGTTCTGGAACATGTTTAAATCTATTTTCAAATATAGTTTCTACAATAACACTAGTACCACTGGAAACTGATAAAAGACTCATGAGTTGAGCTTGCATATCCGTAGGAAAACCTGGATAGGGCAAGGTAGTAGTGCGATATATAGGCAATGGCCTATCTCTTCCTATTATACGTACAGATCTCCCCGAAGCCTTAATAGTTGCGCCTGACTCCCTCAGCTTAGCAATAATAGGCTGGATATGGTCCAATATCACATTCTCAACCAATAAATCCCCACCGGTTATAGCTGCAGCTGTTAGATATGTCCCTGCCACTATCCGATCAGGAATAATTGTGTACTCTGTCCCGCTTAAAGACCTTCTACCCTCCACAATTATGGTGCTGGTTCCAGCGCCACTGACTCTCCCACCAATAGCATTTATAAAATCCTGTAAGTCTTTTATCTCAGGTTCCTTGGCTGCATTTCGGATTATAGTATACCCATGGGCTGCAGTAGCCGCGAGGATTATATTTTCTGTAGCACCAACACTGGGATAATCCAAATGAATATCAGCACCTAAAATGTTAGATGCTTCACATTCAATATAGCCATGGGAATCATTTATGTCTATTCCCAGCTTTCTAAGGCCATAAAGATGAAGATTAATAGGCCTCTGTCCAATCTCACATCCTCCCGGATATGTAACCTTTGCCTTTCCTGCCCTGGCAATCATGGCACCAAGAAAAATAATGGAAGAGCGGATTTCTTTAACAAACTCATCTGGAATTATCCAGGTAGTTATGGTGGAGGGATCTATAATCAGAGTGCTATTATCTCTAAAAACCTTACACCCAACAGCTCTTAAAATACCAAGAACTTTTTCTATATCTGCCAAATCAGGACACTCATTGATTACAACCTGTTTTGTGGTCAACAATGTAGCTGCAAGAATTGGCAGAATTGAGTTTTTTGCTCCTGTTACTCTGACAGTGCCTTCCAGCCTATTGCCGCCGGTGATTATATATTTTGCCATTGCATACACCTCTCTTAGAAACTTTAATCCCATATCATGATATGCACTCCAAAAAAGAGGTGTTACAATTATATATTTTAGGCACTCTCACAATATTTTGATATATTGAGCAAAACTCCTATGCTGGCCATAAAGAAGGCTAAAGAAGAACCTCCTGCGCTTATAAAGGGCAGCGGCAGACCTGTTGCCGGCATGGAAGAAGTCACAACTGCAATGTTGATTACAGTTTGAATACCAATTGCAGCAGTAATACCCGATGCCAATAAACATCCAAACATATCCGGAGCAGTAAGGGCTATTTTTACCCCTCTCCAGATTAGAATTAAGTATAATACTATAACGAGGGAAGCACCCACAAATCCCAATTCCTCACCTATAATCGCAAAAATAAAGTCCGTTTCTGCATAGGGTAGAAATAGATACTTTTGCCTGCTTTGTCCCAGTCCCATACCAAATAGTCCTCCAGAGCCTAAGGCATACAGGGATTGTATAACCTGAAAACCATCATCCAGAGGATCAGCCCAAGGGTCTAAAAAGGTCAAATAGCGCTTTACTCTATAGTCATTGGGATCCACCCTTTGAAGCAGTGCTACTATTCCTGCTATCCCTGCGCAGACTATTGCACCAAAATGGAGAATTTTAGCTCCTCCTATAAATAAAATAACCATGGATAGTATTACTATGCTGCTTGCAGTACTTAGATTAGGCTGCATGAATATAAGTATAAACATAATTCCTGTAATAACCAAATAGTAACCAAATCCAGTAATAGGTTTTTTTATACGATCTTTATTCTTGGATATGCTAGCTGAAAGATACACAATCAGGCCAAATTTTGCAATCTCAGAAGGCTGCACACTGATCCCTGCTATATTAAACCAGCGTCTGGCATTATTAATATTAACTCCGAAAAACAAAACAGCTACCAACAAGCCAATACTAACAAAAAGCGCTAGATTAGCATATTTTTTCAGCCTCCAATAGTCAAAATTAGCCATAAGAATCATGGCAATTAATCCTATAACCGCCCATCTGGATTGAGTTTTTAGAAAATAATAACTATCTTGTATTTTTTCGCTATGCTGTGCCATATAAAAACTGGAACTAAACACCATAACAATTCCAAAGCATACCAATATAATAGTAGTTATAAAAATAGGGTAATCCATAGGCTTTTTTTTCATCTCTTCTCCTCCTTGAGAACCTTTACAGCCTCTTTGAATACCCTTCCCCTTTCCTCGAAATCCTTAAACATATCCCAGCTGGCACAGGCAGGGGAAAGTAGGACATTTCCACCGGGTAGTACAAGACTGAAGGCTTTTTTGACTCCTTCCTCCAAACTGTCTACTTTATAAACATTTTGGAAACCCTTGTCCTTTGCAGCTTTGATTATCTTGTCTGATGTTTGCCCTAGTACCACTATATGGCTAACTATTTCCCCACAGGCATCTATAAGAGCCTCAAAACTGCTGCCTTTATCATATCCTCCAGCAATTAATACAGTAGGAGCGGTCATAGAATCTATAGCTTTTATGGTGGCGTCTATATTGGTGCCCTTTGAATCATTATAAAAAGTTATTCCGTCTATGGTTTCCACCAGCTCTATTCGATGTTCCACTCCCCGAAAAACCTTTAAAACATCAGCTATAGTTCTTGCTGAAACACCCATAACTCTGGTTATCAGTGAAGCGGCCAAGGCGTTTTCCAGGTTGTGGGGTCCAGGAATGAAAATATCCTGGGTTTTACATACCCTCTCTTTTCCCTGACCCACATCTAGAACCAACCAATCCTCTTCCACCCATGCACCCTTTGATAGTTTCTTAGTCCTGCTAAATAGCAAGACTTGCGCTTTGGTTTTTTGGGCTATACTGACACTTATAGGATCATCGGCATTTAATATAGCCCAATCGGATTGGGTAGAGTTTTTAAAAATACTGGCCTTTAAATTAATGTAATTTTCCATGGTCTTATGCCTATTTAGATGATCCTCTGTAACATTTAACACTGCGGCTACTCTAGGATGGAATGTTGGCATGGCCTCCAGTTGAAAGCTGCTAATCTCTACAACCACAATATGGGACTTTTGAGCCTGATTTGCAATACCTACAAAGGGAATTCCAATATTACCCACTACATAGGTTTGTTTGGGTACTGCCTTAAATATCTCCCCTACTAAAGCAGTTGTGGTGGTCTTTCCATTGGTACCTGTTATTGCCACTATAGGTGCCTTACACAAACGATAAGCCAGTTCTACCTCGCTGATAACTTCTATGCCCATGCTAATAGCCTTTTGTACAAAGGGAGAATCTATTGCTATGGCCGGACTTATTACTACCAAATCAACTCTATTTAAATATTCATCGGGTCTGATCCCTAATGCCCACTCGACTCCTATGGAATCCAACTCTTGGTAAACTTCTCCCAACTGGTCTTTATCCTTTATATCATTGGCTATTACCTTAGCTCCCAAACCTGTTAATACCTTTGCTGCAGATAAACCACTACGTGCTAAACCAACAACTAGAACAACTTTATCCTTAAAGTCCATAGCCTTTCCCCCTGTCTATACCGCCAACAAGCCTATGAGACAAAGGAGCGCAGTAGCAATCATAAACATAGCTACTACCCTGGTCTCAGGCATGCCTCCAAGCTCAAAATGATGATGAAGGGGACTCATTCTAAATATGCGTTTGCCCCTGCTTTTAAAAGATATTACTTGAAGAATAACTGATAGGGATTCTGCCATATAAATCCCGCCTACAATAGGTAGAAGCAGAGGCAGTTTCAGTAATACCATCACCGCTACCACGCCGCCTCCCAGTGCCATTGAACCAGTATCACCCATAAAAACTTTTGCAGGGTGAGCGTTGAATCTTAAAAACCCAAGGCATCCACCGGTCATGGCTGCAGAAAATATAGCTAAATTTTTATAATTATCAGCTAAATATATAAGACCGTCCTGCTCCACTGCATGGGCAGCAAAAGCAGCTATAATACTAATGGTCATAGATACAATTAAAGTTACTCCTGACGCCAGACCATCTAATCCATCGGTCAGGTTAACGCTATTTACAGTTCCTATCATTATAAAAGCCATGATGGGAATATAAAAATAACCTAAGTCCCATTCTATATTGGTAAAAGGAATATAAACACTGCTTCCAACATTGCGATAAGCAAAGAAGGCAAACAAGACAGATATTATGATCTGCCCCAAAATTTTCTGATAGGATTTTAAACCAAGAGATCGCTTCATATAAATACCTATAAAATCATCTATAAATCCAATAGCTCCAAAGCCAAGTGTAGATAAGACAGCGGCAAAAACATAATCATAACTTCTGGTAGATAAGCCTAAAGAAACTAGCACAATGGGGATGATAAACATAATCCCTCCCATAGTAGGAGTTCCTGCTTTGGAATAATGAGATTTAGGTCCATCATCTCGAATATTCTGTCCCATTTTTAACTTTTTCAGCATCGGGATAATAGCAACACCTAATGCCAATGTAAGCACAAATGATATAATTACTGTATAAATAATTCTATCCATTGGATACTTTTCCTCCTCTTCATTGCCCCTTGCCCAAACTTCTTAAGTAGTCTACTATTTCTTCCATTTTCATCCCTCGTGAACCTTTTACTAATATTTTATCACCTTGCTCAATAAAAGTGTCCAAATACTCTATTACATCTTTGTTACATTCAAGATGAATGATACTTTGATTATCCATGGCACAATTCCTAGCCCCTGCCCCGATAAACTTACTTTCCTTACCCACAGTAATTAAAATATCAATCCCTTTATGAGCCACAGTTTCTCCTACCTCAGTATGGGCTTTTTGTGAATAATCCCCTAACTCTAGCATATCTCCCAAAATAGCTATCTTACGCCCTTCTCCTAAATCCTTGAGAATCTCTATGGCTGCCTTCATAGAGTCAGGGCTAGCATTATATACATCATCAATAACTTTAATATTATTATCAATAGAAAATATATTAAGCCTCATATCTCCTGATCTATAGGATTTTAAGCTCTTAGCAATATCAGGCAGGCCTATTCCCATAAGATTGCCAACTGCTGCTGCTGCCAAGCTATTATATACATTATGCTTACCTGGTATAGAAATCTCAATAGGATACATCTTATCACCAATTTTTAGGTCATAGGAAATTCCCTGTTCACCTAAGAGCCTTATATTTTCAGCTCTAATGCCAGCTATATCCTTAGTACCATAGTACTTTATTTGAAAAGGAAGTTCTCCAGTTATTTTACTTAAATATTCATCATCACCATTTAATATGGCATTATCTTCAGATGTGAAAAAATCAAAAATTTCCATTTTTGCTTTTAAAATATTCTCTCTAGTGCCAAGATTTTGAATATGAGATACTCCTATATTTGTTATTATTCCAATATTAGGCTTGGCAATTTCAGCCAGCCTATGGATCTCTCCCAGATGGTTCATACCCATCTCCACTACAGCAACCTCATGATCATCTTCAAGTCCTAGAAGGGTAAGCGGTAAGCCAATTTCATTATTTAAATTGCCTTGAGTTTTTAAAACCTTATATTTCTCGGATAATACCAGTGCAATCATATCCTTGGTAGTTGTCTTTCCGTTGCTACCCGTAACTGCTACTACTGGTATATTAAATCGGCTACGTTGAAAAGCCGCTAGATCCTGAAGAGCCCTTAAGGTATCAGCAACCTTTATAACAGCTACTTGGGGGAAAAGCTCCGGCAAAAAATCTGCATCATCTCTATGGATTAATATAGCAGATGCCCCTTTTTCTATAGCTTTATCCAAAAAATAATGGCCATCAAATATTTCTCCTACCAGAGGAATGAAAAGCTCTCCCTTATTGATGGTTCTGGTATCAGTGCTAACTCCGCTGACTTCAGCATCTAAATCCATAGAAGAGCTGGTTAGTAATTGCCCTTTAGTTGCCTCAATAATTTGTCTAATAGTAAAGGACTTCACCTATACGTACTCCCTTCCTAGTATTTCCGCTACTATTTCCTTTTCATCAAAGGGTATAGTCTTATCATTTAATATTTGATAAGTCTCATGACCCTTTCCAGCCAGTATTACTACATCATCTTTTTGAGCCAAAGCCAGAGCATGTTCAATAGCTTCTCTACGGTTTTCTATCACATTATAAGGACAACCTGTTTTCTCTACACCAGGTATTATATCTCTTATTATATCCATTGGCTCTTCGCTACGGGGATTATCGGAAGTGATTATGCACAGATCCGAATATTTCCCGGCAATCTCCCCCATAACAGGTCTTTTACCATGATCCCTGTCACCGCCGCATCCAAAAAGGGTTATAACCCTGCCCTTGGCAAATTCCCTTGCAGTCTTTAGAATATTCTCCAACCCATCAGGAGTATGTGCATAATCTAATATAACAGAATAATCTGTTCCAGTATCCAGCAATTCAAAGCGACCATTTACACCTTTAACTTCCTGAAGGCCCTGCGCAATAATTTCCAAGGAAATGCCCATATTATAGCATATACTAGCTGCAGCTAAGCCATTATATATACTAAATATACCTGGTATTCCTAAATTAATTGGAATGTCTCCCTTAGGAGTATGTAAGTTGAAAGCGACTCCTCTATCGGTTATTTCCAGTTCTCGAGCAAATATATCTGCCTCTCTGTATATTCCATAGGTACATACCTGTGTAGGTATTCTTTCCATTATCCATCTGCCATTTTGATCATCTTCATTGATAATTGCTAATTTGCTCTGAGTAAATAGTTTAGCCTTGGAATCCCGATACTCTTCCATATTGGCATGAAAATCTAAATGATCTTGAGACAGATTGGTGAATACTCCAATATCATATTCACAGCCTTCCACCCTTCCCAGGGCTAAAGAATGCGATGATACCTCCATAACCACACTGTCTACATCTTCATCTGCCATATCTCTCAGTAGTTTTTGCAGCTCTAGGGATTCAGGTGTGGTAAATTTTGAAGGTATCTTTCTATCTCCTATCATATTGCTTATGGTCCCAATAAGTCCTACTTTTTGTCCTGCTTTTTCTAATATGGACTTAACTAAGTAAGTAACGGTGGTCTTTCCATTAGTCCCAGTTACTCCAATAAAATTAATACCTTCAGTAGGATTGCCATAGTAATTTCTAGCCATATATGCCATGGCAGTTTTAGTATTAGGAACAAAAATCTTGGTTATCTCGCCTTTTACCTCTACATCCCTTTCTAATACTAAAACTTTTGCTCCTTTGGCCACAGCTTGGTCAGCATAGTCATGCCCATCAACAGTAAGTCCTTTAATACAAAAAAACAAAGAGTTAGGGGTGACTTTCCTTGAATCATAGTGCATTGTCTGAATCTCTCTATCCTGCACCCCTTGAATCTTTATATACTCAATTCCCTTTATTAGCTCTTTTAGTTCCATATATATTACCGTCCTGTTTTCCAAATTAGTTGAATTAATAGGTTTATAATTGCTATCCACCGTATTATTAAATTGGCCTGTTTATTTTGCTAGTTCTTAATTATCATCAAAAAAGTATAATGAGCTATTGATAAATAATTGGTTACGCTAATCTGCTTTAAACCAAAGCATTTCAACTGAACTAGCAATAGTCATTATAATTATAAAGAACTAGCACAACAGTTAGATTAACACAATTTCTTTGTAATGTCTATTATAGCCTTATTATAATAAACTTAAAACTAAAAAAATACAAGCTATTGATCGGGTATATCAAACTTAACTGTCACTTCAGTTCCAGAATCAACCACACTATCAGCGGGCGGATCCTGCTCTACAGCTATTCCTGATCCTTCTATTTTCAGTTTCAATCCTTTAGATACCAGAATGTTGTTTGCCTCTCTTATAGACCTATTCATAACATCTGGTACTATAACTTTCCCTTCCTCTAACTCTTGTTCTTGCCCTTCTTGTTCTTCAGAATCCTTTTGAGATGGCCGTTCCTCTGCATACAATAATACAGTCGTGTTTACCTTAACCCTGGCTCCTGGTTTGGGCATCTGATCTTTAATTATTGTACCTGTACTTTCTGATAGATAATTAAGTCCTGCCTCATCTAGTATAGCATAAGCCTCTTCCAATTCCTTACCTATGACATCCGGTACTTCCACCTTTTTGTTTAGTTCTGTTGTATCTTCATTAAAGATAGGCTCTACGCCAAGATAAGGTAAGGTATCTCTCAATATCATCTGCACATAGGGCGCAGCTACAACACTACCGAAGTCTACAGCCACTTGAGGCTCATCAACTGCAAATAATACTATTACCTTTGGATCATCAGCAGGTGCAAAACCTACAAAAGAAGCTATATGCCTTCCTTGAATAATTTTACCGTCTTCTCCATACTTCTGAGCAGTTCCAGTTTTGCCTCCTACCCTGTACCCAGGTATGTAAGCATTTGAACCACTACCGTTCTCTACAACTCCTTGGAGTATCTGAGCTAATTTTTTTGAAGTATCTTCTGATATAACTTGACGTATTTTCTGGGGTTCGATTGTTTTAACTATTTCCTCATACTCCTCACCAGTTTCCGGATTAATCTTGGTCTCAGTAAGAGCCTTGGCCAAATAAGGCCTCATATATTTTCCTCCATTTATAGCCGCAGCAACTGCAGTGATGAGTTGCAGAGGAGTAACTGAAATGGATTGCCCAAATCCAATCCTTGCTAAATCCAAATTCTTAACTGCCTCCCTGGGAATGAGGATTCCCTGGGCTTCCCCGTTTATATCTAAACCTGTCTTTTGACCGAATCCGAAGGCTTCTATGTAATTATAGAACTCATGCTTGCCTAAAGCTAATGCCATATCTACAAAAGCTGGATTACAGGAGTGTTCCATTGCCTCTGCAAAGTTTTGATGTCCATGGCCTCCTGCCTTGTGGCATCTAATCCGCTCATTACCTTCAATTATTCTATATCCCTGACAATTGAACGTACTGTTTAATGTCATAACCCCTGCATCTAGAGCAGCGGCAGCTGTAATTACTTTAAAAGTGGATCCTGGATCCATACTGTCCTTTGCTAAAAAGTTTTTTACATAGTCCTGCATCCCTTCATAGCCCAATTCTCTGGGCGGTTCATTGGGATCAAAATTGGGCCTATTGGCCATGGCTAATATCTCACCAGTATTTGGGTCCATTACAATAGCATAAATCTTTTTAGCATTATATTTCTCCATTGCATCATCTACAGCTTTTTCGGTAAAGTGCTGAATCACTTGATCAATTGTTAATACTACATTCAACCCGTCAATGGGGGGTATGTATCGATCTACATTATTGGGCATCTCTCTGCCCCTGGCATCGGTTTCCATTACAATTTTTCCCGGAAGACCTTTTAAATACTTATCATAATAAAGCTCAATACCTTCCTGGCCCTTAAGTCCATCCTCGCCTTCAGCATATTTCATTGTAAATCCTAATACATGAGCAGCCAAATCCCGGTTGGGATAATACCTTTTAGGTTCTTCTGTAAAATCGATGCCCTTTATCCTTAACTCCCTAACCTCGTTGGCTACTTCTTTGGAAACCTGTCGTTTTACCCATACAAAAGAACTGGATGTGTCCGAAAGTTTTTTATATAGTTCATCCTCATCCAGATCTAAAATAGGTGCTAATAGTTGGGAAACCCCTCTGGGATCCTCTATCTGACTAGGTCTGGCCGCAATAGTCTCCGAACTGCCACTTTGTGCCAAAATATTCCCATTACGATCTTTGATCATCCCTCTCTTAGGATAGACAGCTAAATTTCTTGTCCACTGTCCTTCAGCTTTTTGTTGAAGTTCTTTGCCCCATATCAACTGTATATATCCTAAACGTCCTATTAGTCCTGTAAAAACCAAAGTAAAAACTATTAACATAACTAGCAATCTTTTTTTGTTGGTAACGCTAGGTACAGACATATATACCTATCACCTTTCCGCATGAATCCAGTTAATTAATCCAGAAGGCTTAAAATCTTACTCCACAGATCCTCTTTCTGCTCTGGATGTATTGAGGTGTCTGCCATATGACCTGAATCTATATCGGGAAGCTCCACAAATAGAATCTGTTCATCCTCAGGATAGTCCATCTCCAGTTCATTCTTAGCATATTCCTCTATTCTCTTAAGATCCCCACGAGCTGCCAATTCCAATTTCATATATTCTTGGATGCTCTGTTGTTGTTCCAAAGCTTTTTCCAGCTCTAAAATTTCTTGCTGATTTTGAGCAATCATAGCATATCTAGCTATAGTAAAAGCACATATTCCAAATCCAATAGCTATCATAACCAGATGTAGAAACTTCTTTCGAGGCTTTGCCTTTGTTTGAGGTACACTTTTAGAGCGAGGTTTAGGTCTAGACACCTCTTGCTCTACTACAGGCGGGTAATATAATTCCTGATACTCTTGTCTTTGTGCTACTAACAATTGTATTCAGCCTCCTCGATTAATATGTTTAAGTCACTTATACACTTATACTTTTTGACAAGCCCTTAACTTTGCACTTCGTGAGCGTGGGTTTTCACTAACTTCACGTTCTGAAGGGATAATTGGTTTTCTGGTAATAATCTTGACTAGAGGTCGGCTATTGCATATGCATATTGGTGAGTCTGGTGGACAGGTACAAGGGTTTTGCAGTTTTCTGAAAGTATTCTTTACAATTCTATCTTCCAAAGAATGGAAAGTAATGATGCATAGCCTTCCTTGGGGTTTAAGTTTATTAACCGCGCTTTCTATAGCAGCCTCTAATATTTCAAGTTCCTTGTTGACCTCTATCCTGATGGCCTGAAAGGTTCTCTTGGCCGGATGGGGTCCTTGACGTCTTGCACTGGCGGGGATAGCTGCCTTGATAACTTGCGTTAACTCTTCAGTGGTATTTATGGGTCGATTATCTACTATGAACTTGGCTATTCTAGCAGCCCATCTTTCTTCGCCATACTGTGATATGATTCTAGTCAGCCGTCTTTCATCATATTTGTTAACTACGTCATGTGCGCTAAAATCCTGAGTTGGATCCATTCTCATATCCAAAGGCGCATCACTTTGATAGGAAAAACCTCTGCTGACTTCATCTAACTGGTATGATGATACTCCAAGATCCATCAACATTCCATCAATAGCATCAATACCCAGCTTGTCCAAAATACTCTCTATATTGGAAAAATTATCATGAACAGTTATTAGCGAATCCTGGTATTTATGTAAACGCCTAGTAGCAGCCTCTAGGGCATCTGGGTCCCTGTCTATTCCTATAAGGGTGCCTCCGGGAAGAATTCTTTCTAGAATAGCTTGGGCATGCCCACCTCCACCAAGGGTTCCATCTACTACAATATCCCCTGGTTTGCAGTTTAGCATTTCTATAGTTTCCTCGAATAACACAGGAATGTGGTGAAAGTCCATCTGTATCCTCCTAAATTCCTAACTCTGCCATCTTTTCTACAATGGATTGATGATCCAGATTGGCATCATCATTGTAGTCATCCCATTTTTCCTTGCTCCAGATTTCAACTCTACTGGCTACTCCGATTATGACCAATTCCTTAGTCAATTCGGCATATTCACGAAGATTGGCAGGTATCAAAATTCTTCCCTGTTTGTCCAATTCACATTCAGTGGCTCCTGCAAAGAAAAACCTGGTAAAAGCCCTTGCATCTTTGCTTGTTAGGGGGAGAGTGCGGAGTTTGCGTTCTAGCTCCTGCCATTCATTTTGGGGATAAACAAACAGACAATGATCCAAGCCTTTGGTCACAACAAATTTATCGCCTAACCCATCACGAAACTTAGACGGCATAATGACTCGCCCTTTTGGATCAAGGATATGTTGATATTCCCCAATGAACACCACTCTCACCTCTTTCCTATATTATCTCACCACTTGCCTCCACTTTCAACCACTTTTAATTACTTATTCTCTACTTTTTTATAATTTCCTTCTTATCTAGGGCTAAAATAAACAAAAACCTATAAAAATAGTAAATAAGTCCTAAAATCACAAAAAACACGGTAAAATACCGTGTTTTTTTATCGATATACAACATTTAGCTATATATTTTGTCATAAAGCTTAATCATATCTCTACTATCAACTTAGGTCTAAAATCTAGATAATCACATGATACTAGATGATATGTCAATCCATTAATTTCGCCTTCAATGACTTCCTTTAAGCTATCGCCATGGAGATGTCCAAAGACTACATGCTGAACGGGATACTGCCTAATAAGGTGGCAAAGGTCACTTTCCTCTCCTTTATCATCAAATGGGGGAAAATGAAGTAACACTATAATATTTTGGCATTCTTTAGCATCATCCAGGGACATCTTTAACCTGTTGAGCTCTCGGTTAAATATTTTCTGATCATGACTAGTAAACTCCTTTATACCCGGAACAGCCCACCCTCTTGTGCCACAAAAAGCTATTTCAGGTAAATCATCGAATTTAAGGCTGTCATTTTGTATGGCATATATAGAAGGATGTACTGATTCCCTTAGCCGGGTAATAGAAGACCACCAGTAATCATGATTTCCCTTTGTAAGTATTTTCCTGCCAGGTAAAGTAGCAATATCGTCTAAGTCTACCATGGCTTCTTTCAATGTCATAGCCCAGCTAATATCCCCTGGTATTAAAACTATATCCTGGGGACTTATAAGTTCAACCCAATTTTTCTTAATCTTCTCCCAATGATTCTTCCAATTGTCCCCAAACACATCCATGGGCTTATCTTGCCCACCAGGGAGATGTAAATCGCTTATGGCGAAAATTTTCATTTTTGTACAAGTCCTAGCTCACTTAGTCTATCCATTATCTCCTGATTAACGCTAGTTGCCGTTCTGGCAGAGTCAGAAACATTAATCTCTATATAATTAGTGTTTCCCTTCTTGTAATAATCATGGAGAGGTGCAGTTTTTGTCTTATATTCTTCAAATCGCTCCATAATGGTCTGCTCATTATCATCATCCCTCTGTACAAGCTCAAGGTTACAATCAGGACATTTATCTATACCATCATTTACATGGAAAATACTCTTGCAATTGGGGCAGCTTCTACGCCCTAACAGACGTTCTAATAATACCTCTTGAGTTACTTGAATGTCTATGACAACATCTACTTTTTTACCCATTGCCTCCAGCATCTTATCAAGAGCCTCAGCCTGAGCGACTGTTCTTGGATATCCATCGAAAATAACTCCATTTTTGTACTCTGGTTTTTTTAATCCATCCTCTACTACGCTATTTACAATTTCATCTGAAACAAGTTTGCCCTCTTTAATAACCTGAAGCTCACTATATAATTCATGGTCGGGATTGGCCAGAATGTCCCTAAAAAGATCTCCCGTTGATAGATGGGAAATAGATAGCTTTTCTGATATCATACCGCCCTGAGTCCCTTTACCGGATCCAGGTGCACCCAGTAATACTATGTACATTTTTTTCCTCCTTATCATTCTTTTCTTCTAGTTTATCCTCCCGTTTATTCTAGCATACCCAAACTCTATTCACAACCATATTTATTTAAGTACTATACAAATCTATTCTGTGTAATACTACCATACTATTGACAAGTGAACATTCCTGCTTGAAAGCAGTAGCCATATCAAGTGATAAAGTGAAGGATTAATAGCATAGTACCATATATTCTTTAAGATACTTTTAAGAATTGTAAGGCGTTACATATTGTATAATATAATTTGTAATATATTGTAATACCATTGCTAAGGTCTATTAAATTATTGATGATTGGTACCTGTATCCTTTGACTTACTTGTGTATGAGAGGTGAAAATATGGAGATAAAAAAAGAAAAACTAATGAACCTGTGGTATAGATATCGGCATTTTATCCTTCTTTCCCTTTATGGGGTTTGCCAAATTTGGTTTTATTACTGTGAAAGAACAATACGGCCTAAATATTTTATGTACTCACCATTAGATAGTTACATACCTTTTATTAAAATATTTGTATTACCATACCTGTATTGGTTTATTTACATGGCTATTGGCTTTTTATACCTGGGCATGGTATCAAAAAAGGATTATTATAGACTTTGCTGGTTTATATTCGGAGGAATGTGTATTTGTTATGCACTATATATGATTTTCCCCAATGCTCAGAACTTAAGGCCTGTTATTGTAGAAGATGACATATTCTCTAGAATGATTAAGCATATATATAGTACGGATACCAATACTAATGTTGCACCTAGCATCCATGTGCTTAATTCAATAGCAGTTCATGTAGCACTGGTTAATTGTGAAGAGTTTAAAAAGGAATCAAAAATATGGCGCTGGTTATCTTTTATAAGCGCAGTACTTATTAGTCTTTCCACAGTCTTTATAAAACAGCATTCAATAAAGGATGTTATGTGGGCTGCACTGCTAGCAACTGTATTGTATATTGCCATATACAAGGTACCCAGCTTTATTTCAAAAAAGGATTTTTATGCTACTGACGCTAAAAAGACATCACTTTAAAAAAATTAGGGGCTGCTAAGCAGCCCCTAAATTTTTAATAACTATACTCCCAGTCTGTTACAACGGATCTGTTCATTTTTGGTGAAATTATTTTTAACTACATGGCCCTTCAAAGGTAAAATTCTTTCATGTATTATGTCAATAAACCAGTCGGGTTGTGGGAAGAAATACTCTTCCAGTTCAAAAGCCGGAGTAATCCAATTCTTTGCTCCTAAAACAACTGGCGGTGCATCAAGATAGTCGAAGGCCAACTCACTTATATTCCGTGCCACGTCATTCAGATAGGAACCCCTTTCACATGCATCGCTGGCCAGCAGAATTCTACCTGTTTTCTTGACAGACTCCAATACCTTCTCATAGTTAAAGGGTACCAAGGTTCTAGCATCAATAACTTCTGCACTTAAACCATATTCTTTTTCTAATATATCGGCAGCTTCTAATGCTCTATATAAGGTGGCGCCAATGGTTAATATGGTTATATCGCTACCCTGTCTCTTGATATCCGGTTCGCCAATGGGCACTTCATAATACCCTTCTGGTACACCTTCTGAGTTAAACATCTCACCAATATCATAGAGCCTTTGACTCTCAAAGAAAACTACAGGATCTGTTCCCATCAATGCGCTATTCATCAATCCCTTAGCATCATATGGTGTAGCAGGAAAAACTACCTTTAGGCCAGGTATATGGGCGCATAAGGATGTCCAGTCCTGGGAATGCTGGGCACCGTATTTTGAACCTACGGACACTCTTAGTACAACAGGCATTTTCAGTATTCCTGCACTCATAGCCTGCCACTTGGATAGCTGATTGAAAACCTCATCACCTGCACGACCTAAAAAGTCACAGTACATAAGTTCTACAACAGCTCGACCTCCTGAAAGTCCATATCCAACGGCTGATCCCACAATTGCGGCCTCCGATATAGGTGCATTGAACAATCTATGATAGGGTAAAGATTCGGTTAAGCCTCTGTATACAGCAAAGGCTCCACCCCAATCCCTGTTTTCCTCACCGTAGGCTACCAAGGTAGGATCTGTATAGAATTTATCTAATAGAGCCTCGAAAATAGCATCTCTTAACTGCAATACCCTGGTCTTTGGAACTGGTTTTCCATCCTTGTAGGCAGTTCTTACCTTTCGTTTTATCTGTTGAACCCTGGGATTCTCCTCTTTAGGAATCAATACATCGGGTTCTCTGTCCTCCATCTTTTCTATTCTCTCATTGGAGAACATTAGATCTGATATTATATTGGGATTTTTCTTTAAATCCATATAAGGAGAAATGTTCTCATCTATGGATATCTTAAAGTTTCTAAAAATAAGGTCTTTAGTATTTTCCCAAATATGGTCAAATTCCTCTTGACTTGCGACACCAGCCTCAATTAAGTCTTTCTTGAAGACTTCTAAAGGATCATGCTCCATCCAGGCTTCTACTTCCTCTTTTGTGCGATAACTGGAAGCATCGGAAGGTGAATGCCCAGAGAATCTATAGGTCAGGGTATCCAGTAATACTGGACCTTGATTGTTCTCTAGAACCTCTTTCTTTCTTCTAATAGCATCGATTACAGCTAAAGGATTAAAGCCGTCCACTCTTTCAGCATGCATCTGTTCTGAATTTATACCTGCTCCAACCCTGGCTAGAATGCCATAACCCATGGTTTCTCCGCTGGTCTGGCCGCCCATGCCATATTGATTGTTGAAGAAATTGAATATTATTGGCAATCCACCTCTGTGACTCTCATCCCACAGCAGCTTGAACTGGTCCATGGCTGCCATGTTCATTGCCTCCCATACTGGTCCACAGCCCATAGATGCGTCACCAATGTTAGCTATAACTATACCATCTTTTTGGTTTACCTTTTTATAAAGTGCGGATCCCATGGCAATATCTGCAGAGCCGCCAACAATAGCGTTATTAGGATAAATGCCAAAGGGTGTAAAGAATACGTGCATTGAACCTCCAAGACCCTTGTTAAATCCAGTCTCCCTTGCAAATATCTCGGCCAAGGTTCCATATATTAGAAAATCAATGGCCAGTTCCTTTACATCTTTACTGTTTTTGTTGTTTTCCTCTACTATTCTAAGGACAGTTCCATCAAAGAACTCTTCCATGATTTTTAGCAGCCTTTCATTGTCCATCTTATGGATGACTGATAGACCTTTGGCTAACACTTCTCCGTGGCTTCGATGTGAACCAAATATAAAATCATCTTCATCCAATAGATATGCCTGCCCTACAGCTGATGCCTCCTGACCTATGGACAGGTGAGCGGGACCAGGATGATTATACTCAACCCCATTATATTGCCCGGTCTTTTTAACAAGGTCTATCATGGTTTCAAATTCACGAATAATGGCCATATGGTGATAGATTCTTAAGAAGTCCTCTTTAGAATAGTTTTCTTTCTCCTCTTCAATAGTCTTTTGATATTGATTTACAGGAATATCATTAAATTTAATCCAACCACTCTTGCGTACCTGGTTTGGATTGATAAATTGGTTTTTAGGCATTGATGAGTCCTCCTTTATTAGTTATATATTACTCACTGAGTTAATTAACTCTTGTCTTAAGCTCTATCTCCATCTTTTACAACTGAAATATACCCTCACGGATAATCTCCGCTACGGTGGGATGAGGAAATACCAGTTCCTTTATATCCTTGATTCGCATTTGTGTCTCTATCATAAGAGCAGCACCATAAATTATTTCGGAAGCCGGGTTTCCAATCATATGGACACCTAATAACCTGTTGTACTTTTTATCTATCACCAACTTACAAATTCCATCTCCGCCTTCATTCTCTGCCACATATCTTCCACTATAGCGCATGGACAGTTTGACAGTTTCTACATCCAACCCTTTTTTCTTGGCGGTTTCCTCGGTTTCACCTACTGAAGCAACCTCTGGATTTGTATAGATTACCGATGGAATGGCGTTATATCTCATTATATCCCTGCGCCCCACCATATTATTAACGCATACCTCAGCTTCTCTATAGGCAGTATGAGCAAGGAGTGACTTACCATTTACATCTCCGGCAGCATATACATTGGGTATATTGGTTAGTCCAGTCTCGTCAGTCTTTATTCTGCCATTCTCTACCTCAACTCCTATGGTTTCTAGACCTAAGTCTTCTGTAACCGGCCTTCTTCCAACGCTCATCAATATCTTATCGGTTTCTAAGACAGTTTCCTGCCCCTGGGATTTATATACAACCTTATTTCCATCTATGGATACTACTCTGGCTTCCAGTTTAAAATCTATGCCCTTGGCCTTATAATTTTTAAGGAGGATCTGGGATATTTCCCTGTCTGTTTCTCCCCCAATATGGTCTAGCATCTCTATAACGGTAACTTGACTACCTGCAGAATTATAGTAGGAAGCCATTTCTAGCCCGATTACACCTCCGCCAACAATAACAAGGGATTTTGGTACCTCTTCCAGGTCAAGAATCTCCCGGTTTGTTAGCACAATTCCTTTTTCTATTCCCTCTTTTACTCCAGGTATAGGAGGAATAATGGGCTGAGAACCAGTAGCAATCAAGAGCCTGCTACCAGTATAGGTATCATCACCAACTCTTACAACATACCCTTGAGAATTTCTGCCTTCAATGCGTCCATATCCCGTTACCAGGTTAACTTTAGCAGCTTTTAACTGGGAATTTATACCCGCTACCAAGGTTCTTACCACTTTATTCTTTCGTTTTATGACCTTTGCATGGTCATATTCTACCTCTTTGGCTGTTACGCCATATTTATCGCTAAATCTGGTATAATCATAAATTTTTGCGGAATGAAGCAAGGTTTTGGAAGGAATACATCCTTCATTAAGGCAAACTCCTCCTACTCTTCTTCCTTCAATCAATAAAGTATTAAGGCCCTCACCGGCAGCTCTTAATGCTCCTAAATATCCTGCCGGACCACCACCTATAACGATTAAGTCATAACTCATTAAAATCCCTCCTATTTAGCTAACAGCAGGCTGAAGTTTTCAAGGTTTTCAGCTAATTCCTTAAGGAATCTTGCTGCAGGTGCACCATCTATTGCTCTATGATCAAAGGTTAAGGACAGACCCATGGCAGGATAATTTTCAATCTCTCCATGGACTTCTCTTATCCTATGGACAATACTGCCAACCCCCAAGATACCAGTTTGAGGCGGGTTAAGTACTGGTGTAAAGGACTCTACGCCCAAAACTCCCAGATTGGTAACAGTAAAGGTTCCATTGGTAAGTAAGTCTGGGTTAATGGTGCCTGACTGACAGGCTGAAGCTAACTCTTTAACCTCTTTAGATATTTCCAGTAATGATTTCTTTTCAGCATTGATTATGGTAGGTACCATAAGTCCTCTAGGAGTATCTACAGCAACACCCAGGTTTACTGTATTATATAAACGCATTGAATCCTCAAGGAAATGAGCGTTCAGCTCTTTATGATTTAAAAGAGTTCGGGAAACAGCATACAGAATAATATCATTAATGGTTATTATGTCCAAGCCTAGGCTTTGACCCTTGCCTTTTAGTTTAGCCCGGAAATTCAAAATATCTGTAGCATCGAAGGAAGAATTAAGGGTTAGTTGGGCAGTATTAGCCAATGACTGATGCATTGTCCTGGCTATTACCTTGCGAATATTGGTTAGTTTAACTTCCTCAAAGTCTGAACTGATGTCAGCTTTCACTTTTTCTTCAGCAGAGTCAACAGTTGCCCTTTCTTCTTTAGGGGCCATCTCCAGATCATAGGTAGTTACTCGTCCACCCAGTCCTGTTCCTACAGCTGGCAAATCAGAAAATCCTGGCTTGTATTGATCCATTGCAGCAGGAGTAAATACCTTGCCTTTTTCCATTAGATCAATAATATCCCTTTCTATTATGCGTCCTTCAGGACCCGTAGGAATAGCATGCTCAATATTAACTCCTGCCCTTTTTGCCAGATTTCTGGCTCTGGGAGATATCTTTATAATGCCTTTCTCATTATCCTGTTCTTGTGGGACTATTGTAGGTGTGTCTGATTCTTCCTCTACCTCTGCCTGAGACCCTGACTGTAAAGGTTCTTCAACCGTTTCGTCATCTTTGACATCTTCGGTTTTATGAGGGGAATATTGAGATACATCATCGCCTTCTTCGCCAATAACGCATACATTTGTCAAAACAGGGACATCATCTCCCTCTTCAAAAAAGATTTCTAATAGTATCCCTGAATGCTGTGCCTCTTCTTCAAAAGTAGCCTTGTCTGTCTCATAGGTAAATAAAACATCTCCAGGTTCAACCCTGTCGCCTTTTTGCTTATGCCATTTTGTTATAATACAACTTTCCACACTTAATCCCTGTCGGGGCATAATAACTGGTGTAGCCATACGTACCTCCTATTAAAAAATTATAGTGAAATGTATTTGTTCCAAGCAGAATGTGATAAATATGTTAAAACATTATATATCATGTTATATTTGTTATATATATAACAAACATTAAGTATATTTTATCAAAGTGTCTTGTATATGTCAATTTAATTTGCTGGTTTTTTCCCGGTCTACATTGAAATAAGTTATTAGGTAATGTATAATTAATGTTAAGAATGTGTTATTTACCTGTTACATAGTATTTGTATTGGAAAGGGTGATTTTTTTGCAACAATTAAAGGATAAGGTGGCTATTGTAACCGGAGGTGGACAAGGCCTGGGACAGGCGCTATGTGAACGCCTTAGCAAAGAAGGAGCAAAAGTAGTGGTGGCTGATATCAACCTGGATGCCGCACAGCAGACTGCCAGTCAATTGGAAGATGCTATGGCTGTAAAAGTAGATGTATGTGATTATTCTCAATGTGAGGAAATGATTGGTCAAGTCATGGACAAATACGGCAAAATTGACCTCCTTGTCAGCAATGCAGCTATTCTTATAGCCAAAGCTATAGACGAATTCACAAGCGCAGAATGGAAAAAGGTTATAGATGTAAACTTAGTAGGATATTTCAACTGCGCCAAAGCTGTAGCCCCCGTAATGATAAAACAAGGTTATGGCAATATCATACAGATTAATAGCAAATCAGGAAAGAAAGGGTCCTTTAAAAACTCCGCCTATGCAGCTAGTAAGTTCGGAGGAATTGGACTTACCCAAAGCCTTGCTTTAGAGCTAGCACCCCATAATATAAGAGTAAATGCCATATGCCCCGGTAACCTGTTAGACTCCCCTCTGTGGGTTAACAGTCTCTATGAGCAATATGCACGCAATCAAGGGATAACCAAGGAAGAGGTTAGACAGAAATACTTAAATCAGGTACCTTTGGGACGGGGTTGCACATATGAGGATGTAGCCAATGTCATGGTTTTCCTGGCTTCTGATAGTTCCAGCTATATGACAGGTCAGGCCCTAAACGTTACAGGCGGTCAAGAAATGCGATAAAAAAGTGGATCCAGTTAAGTGGATCCACTTTTTCTTCTTTCTTTATTATTTAAAATTTTCCAATAGATATTTTTCGGCCTCAGAACACCATAATCCATTATTCTCCTCTACGATTTCAGCCAGCTTTGCAAACCTGGGATCTGCCTTACCTTTCTCCCTAAAATCATCTATAGCGGTAAGTTCCATATCAATATGAGTGTAGATTAGTTTTTTGCCTCCAGGAATATTAGGCAAGTTTAAAGTTGTGTCTACTACGCTATTCAGACCCCCTATATGGGTGATCATGGATGCAGGATTGATAATACCCTTACCCATTAAATCCAGGGACTCTTTTAAATCGTCGGTATTTCCTCCACTGGTTCCTACAACATGGGTGGAAGCATAGTGCACATTGTAGAAGTTAAAACTGGCCTTGAAATTGGGATCGGTAGGCCCTGCAAAGAAGTTAAGACATCCATCCCTGCCTAAAATGGCATCTCCCTGCTCAACTACTTGCTTTACAGGAGCGTAAACAAACACATCATCATATCCCTTACCCTGGGTTAGAGACATCAAATGGGCCACAGGATCTTCAACCTTGGCTGTATTAACATAATGTAGTTCGACACCGTTCTCTGCAGCCTGCTCCACAGAAATAACCCTTTTTGCCCTCTCCAGTCTTTCCTCATTGATATCCGTAACTACCAGAAGTTTTGGCCTTCTATCACAATTAATGGCATAATCTATAGCACCCAGACCCATAGGACCTACTCCGGCCAGAATGGCCATGTTACCGCCCTCAACTATCCCCATCTTATGCTCATACTTACCAGGTTCGGTATGATAACTAGCATGGAATGCTCCTACAATACAGGACATGGGCTCTGCTAGTGACCCATAAAAATATGCATCACCATTGTACTCAAGCAATGATCCCGTTTCCATTACTTCATTGGGAATTATAATGTGGGTAGCAGCACCACCTATATAGGGATATGAATATCCTGGTGCGGCTAAACTGCCTTTATAGTTAATAGCCGGTTGAATGGTAAACTTCTGACCTGGCTTAAACTGGTCCTTCCATTTCTCGCCCACTTCTAAAATAACTCCACAGAGTTCGTGCCCAATCATAACAGGATTTTCAGCTATATCCTCGGGAACTCTCTTATGATTAGGTCCCTGAATAACTGCCTTATAAGAAGACATACAAATACCGTCAGATACTACCTGTGCCAGAATTTCATCCTCTTTGATTGATGGCAACTCAAACTCCTCAAGACGCAGATCCTTTACACCATAAAGTCTAACCGCTTTTGTTTTCATCTCAACCCTCCATAATAATCTTTTTATTATATAAGAGTCACTGACGCATCCTGCGCAGCTTTCTTAATATTTTCAGGCAATTCTTTTTCACATATTAATATATCTATATCCTCCAGCGTGGCAAAAGTGTATGGTAGGCTTTTGTCCAGTTTACTGGTATCCATTAGGAGAATCTTATGCCTGGCTTTTTTTATAACTGCTTTCTTTAACTCACATTCATTGAAGTTACCACAGGTAAAACCACTATCCATAGAGAAACTGGAGGTTGCAAGAAAAGCTATATCAATATTGATGTTTTTAAGAAATTCTAGAGCATATATGCCAGATGTACATAGATTGTTCCTATTTAGATGGCCTCCTATGAGAGTGACCGAAGGTTTAGAGTTTTTGCATATCTCCATACCTATATTGGGACCGCTGGTCATAATGGAAAAGTCCTCATCAGGCAGAATTTTTGCCAAACACATCATGGTAGTACCTGAATCTATAAATACCGAACGTCCCGGCTCTATATATTTAACTGCTTTCTTTGCAATCCTTACCTTGGCATCCATGTTAGTGGTAGCCCGTCGACTATATACATCCTCAATGGAATTTGATGAATGGGATATTTTCCTGGCTCCACCTCGAACTCGTATTATAGTCCCTTCTTTTTCGAGATAAATCAGATCCCGCCTTAAAGTCATAGAAGATACTTCTGGAAACATTTCTTCAAGCTCTTTAAGTCGTACTTCACCTTTTTCTTGAATATATGCATTTATAGTATTTCGTCTATGAATATGCAATTTGATCACTTCCAATACAATAAAGTATTTACAGTGTATAGTATATAATCCAAATATAGATGTTAAATATTCTAGTTTTATACGTTAATGTTACAAATATTTCACATTTTGTACATATATTATCACAAGTATTTATAATAGTCAATTAGTTTTGATTAAATTCAAATGAAGAAGCTATTCTATAACAACGAGTGCTGTCTCTCCAATATCCGCCCAGCTGTGTAAAAACTTTGCATGACTGGTGTAATTTCTTACACACATATGAGAACGGGGAGTTGTTCCTATAGAATGGAGGTATTCTATCATACCCGGATCTATCATCTTATTATCATCTTTTATCTTATAGTTAACGGGAACACCATGTATATACCCACCGCCTGAAAATCGTATTGCATAAGGTGCATAACCAGCAATCTTTGTTGTTCCATCTTCAAAGTATAAGAATTTATCTCTCTTTTCAATGGCCATATAATATCCCAATGGGGTTTCTAAAGAATAGGTACCCTTTACTCCCGTTGTAGAAAGACCATAAGATATTAGTGTCCATTGTCCGTCTATAAACTCAAGCACTCCTTGATTTTGGTTTTTACGATCTACTATTATTATTTTATTAAGATTAGTTAAAGGTTTTTTTGTATTTATATATTTATCTAAAACCCAATATTCCCCTTCAAATCCTACAACTTTTACCTTAGTGAAGCCCTTTTCTTTTTCTAATACCTGTACCAGCATACCATCGGGAATATATCTAAATTTAGAAGATTTGTCAGGCTTCTCATAACCTGCAGCACTTTGACTTCTTCTATAGCCATAAGAATCCCATGTACTACCATTTATTTTTGGCGGAATACCGTTTACATTCTTATAATTGCTTATATGAGCCAACTCACCAAACAAAAGTGACTGTTCAAGTACTTCAATACTCTTTACCATCTTGTCAAACTGAAACTGTCTTACTTCAGCTAAACTAGAAAGTATAAAGCCAGTTTTAATATCTCCATTTTCCTCCCACTCAACCTGATACCAGGAATCCTCATCCCATTTCTCTACATAATCTCCCTTAACTTCTGCAACTAAACCTATTCTTTCCATGGCACCTATCTTGCCGATTATCTCACCTTCTAATGAAGGTAATTGGCGAATATTGGCATTCTTCAAAATTAACAAATAATCATATACCATCAAATATTTATCGTACTTAAGTTCAACAGCTATATTCTCTGGCATTTTGGTATTGAAAACCTGTGTAAGTTCAAGTCCTTGTTCTGCTTGCTGCTGATTTTCAGTTCCGTTTATCTCTTTACTATCATCCTCTTCATCTTCTATTTCCTCTTCCCATTCCTCCCTATCACCTTTAATCTCCTCTGCCTCAATATCATCATTGTTTTTTTCAATATTATATTCCTCTTCAACGAACCCCTCATCTATATATTCATCATCTATATCATTTTCCTGAACTTGCTGCTGTTCATCAGCAATTTCTTCCATATTATTATCCAGGATTTCCTGGTTTTCTTCCCTTTCATTTCTTACATTGTTTACTTTCCACTTATCAACAGGCAAGGCCAGGCAAGCAGTCAAACTAAGTATCAGTAGTATAAGTATAAAAACTAGTAGTGATTTTAATTGTTTCATAGGCCATCCTCCTTTTGATATAGATAAACTGTTAATATGAGATCCACACGTTAAAAAGGTTACATAACTCTAACATATGTGAAACGGTTTTGAAATAAATTGCTCTTATTAAGTTCTTACTAATACATATGGCTGATATGATAGTTATATTTAAGCATTATAAAGGATGTGACAATTGGGATAAGAAAAACAGATGGTCAAAAGGAGAAACTATATAATGTTATATACCTTTGATAATAAATAGAAAAGGGAAGACGAAACATATCGCCTTCCCTCTTGTTTATCCTGTTATTAAATTATGCCCACCACATTTCGCCCTTGTCTTCAAACATCATAACTTCCTTTAAGAAAGATATAGCCTTTTGCAATCCTTCTGTGGGAGTCATTAAGCTATCTTCATGCTCAATGCTAAGTACATAATCATAACCTACCATTCTGAGTGTGCTTACTATATCCTTCCACAGCTGATAGTCATTACCATAACCTACAGATCGGAAAATCCAGGATCTGTTAATTTCATCGCTATAGTGTTTAGTGTCCAGAACTCCATTAACTGCAGTATTCATAGCGTCAATCTTGGTATCCTTTGCGTGGAAGTGATAGATAGCCCCTTCCAGTTTGCGGATAGCTGCTACTGGATCAATTCCCTGCCAGAACAGGTGGCTGGGATCAAAGTTTGCTCCAATAACATCTCCCACAGCTGATCTGAGTTTTAATAGGGTCTCCGGATTATATACTGCAAAGCCAGGATGCATTTCAAGGCATATCATATCTACTCCATGATCCTTGGCAAAAGCACCAGCCTTTTCCCAGTAAGGGATTAGGACTTCATTCCACTGATAGTCTAATATCTTTAGAAAATCATCTGGCCATGGACAAGTAACCCAGTTGGGGTACATAGAATTTGGAGAATCTCCGGGGCAACCTGAGAATGTATTAACCCTGGTTACTCCTAATTTTTCTGCTAGTCGAACCGTTTTTTCAAAATCCTCATGAAAGGCATCTGCTATCTCTTTTTGAGGATGGACGGGATTTCCATGGCAGCTAAGGGAACTGATTTCCAGGTTATATTTTTCAACGAGATCCTTCAGTTCTTGCAACTTGTTATCATCGTTCAATAATACATCAGGATTTGCATGGGCCTTGCCTGGGTATCCACCTGCACCCAATTCCACTGCCTGAACGCCGGACTCGCTAAGATATTTGAATGTCTCCTCAACGGTCTTGTTACCAAACAAAACAGTCATTACTCCTAATTTCATGTTTTGTCCCCCTTATTATATATTTTATATTGAGATTAACGGACTATAATAATACAGTCCGTTAATCCATTAAAGCATTCTAATTATTCAAATGTAACAGGTTTTCCAGTCTTTGCAGATTCATAGATGGCTTCTAAAATCTCAGTTACTACCAGTGCCTGCTCTGGTAATACTACGGGATCAGTATCATTGAGAATTGCGTCAATCCAGGCTTTTGCTTCTTTGTAGCCAGGATCTTCAGAATGGCCTTCATAGAAGTCAACCCCACCTGCTCCAAGAGCCGGTTTCTTAACGTACATCTTATTCAGATCAACGCCGTTTATACGGAGGCCGTCCTTCATGTCTGCGCCTGCCTTTGTTCCACATAGAGTGGTTTGAGCCTCGCCTACATCTAAAGTGTTAAGAGCCCAGCTGGATTCCAGGATGATAGTTGCTCCATCTTCCATAACAACAAATCCAAAAGCTGAATCCTCAACAGTAAACTCCTCAGGATCCCAGTCTCCCCAAGCATTAGCTGTATTGCGTTGATCCGCCAGCTTGCGATAAGCGGTTCCCACAACAGTTTTGGGTTTGTAGTTGTCCATCATCCAAAGGGTCAGATCTAAAGCATGAGTTCCGATATCAATAAGAGGTCCTCCACCCTGTTCCTCTTCGTTGAGGAATACTCCCCAGGTGGGAACAGCACGTCTGCGAAGTGCATGTGCCTTGGCAAAATAAATTTCTCCTAGATCTCCTCTACGGCATGCAGCATTTAGATATTCGGAATCAGCACGGAATCTATTCTGATAGCCAATGGTTAGCTTCTTACCAGTCCGCTTTGCAGCTTCAACCATTCTTCTGGCATCAGCAGCAGTCTTTGCCATAGGTTTTTCACACATAACATGCTTGCCAGACTCAAGAGCATCAACGCTTATGTCAGCATGGGATTTGTTGGGGGTACATACATGAACTACATCAATGCTCTCATCTTTTAATAGTTCCTTGTAATCAGTATAGACCTTGGCATCGGGAGTACCATATTCTTTTGCTGCCTTTTCTGCTCTTTCTTTGATTATGTCGCAAAAAGCAACCATTTCTACGGCCTCTACTTTAGCCAAGCTAGGCATATGCTTGCCATTTGCGATTCCTCCGCAGCCAATTATAGCTACCCTTAATTTGCGATCCTTTGTCTGTGCAGTCATCTCCATTCCTCCTATATTATTATTTTATATTGTATTGCCCATGGGGCAATAACAATCTTTGTTTTCATAATCTAACCTACAGTGGATTCACGTATTATAAGACTATGTTCCAAAAAGACTCTTTTACTCTCAGCCTCGTTGTTCCTTATGCGCTCAAGCATTATCTCCATGGTAACTCGTCCCAAATCGTATCGTGGCTGGGCTACAGTAGTTAAGGGAGGATCATACATGGATGCAATACCAGTATCGTCAAAACCTACTACTGCCATGTCTTTAGGTACAGACAGTCCCTTCTCCTTTATCTCCTTAATAGCTCCTATAGCAATAATATCCGATACAGCAAATATAGCCGTTGGTCTTTTATCAATAGACAGGAAGTACTTTGCAGCTCTTTGTCCACCCCTATATCCATAACTATCATACATAATCAGCTGGGAATCTATTTCAATACCCGCCTCCTGCAAAGCCCTTTTGTATCCCTTTTCCCTTTGAGATTCGGATATGATGCCACTATTTCCATTTATCAATCCAATTCTCCTATGACCTTGGGAGATGAGGTGCTGTGTCGCCTTGTAGGCAGCAGCTTCATTATCTATGGATACACTGGATACATCTGCAAACTCTTTATACTCACAACACTGAACTACACAATAGTTTTTACTTATCTCTGTAAGCTCTTCATCTGAAATGACTGGTGCCATAAAAACAACCCCGTCTACTAATCTATTTTTCAGCAGCTTTAAATATGCATTCTCCTTGATAGGATCAGAATCAGTATTGCATATCATTATATGATACCCATTTTTATATCCTACATCCTCCATTCCTTTAACTATTTTGGAATAAAAGGGGTTGGCTATATTCTGAAGCAATACTAATATCATCTTGGTCTCTGATCTTCTTAAATTTCTTCCTAATAGATTGGGCTGGTAATTTAACTGGTCTATTGTCCTCTGTACCTTTTCTCTGGTTTTTTCACTAACAGAGGGATGATTGTTTAAAACTCTAGATACTGTGGCAACGGAAACACCTGCTGCTTTTGCCACATCTTGTATAGTTATCATCTACTCCTCCTATGTAATGGGTTACATATGACCTCTGTCAATGAGTTGAATGAATTTTAAACTAGTCATATGTAATGGATTACATCATTAATTCTATATTATTTATTATATAAATTCAATCCTTTTTTAGAATAAATTTCTATTTATTTTGTTAATAAATTTCTTAAAAAAATTCACTTTATGTTATTGACATTTATATATTATTATGTTAAAAATATATTGTTGTTTTTGTTTAGCAAGTCTAAACAAAAAGTTTAGTTACTCGAAACTATCACTAAAGGAGTAATAGCTATGAATATTGGAGAAAAAATCAAACATCTTAGGGTAAAGAATGGGCTTACCCAGCAGGAATTGGCCAATCGCTGCGAGCTTTCCAAGGGCTTTATATCCCAGGTAGAGCGAGATTTGACCTCTCCTTCCATAGCTACACTTATGGATATTTTGGAATGCTTAGGTACCAATTTAAAGGATTTTTTCAATGATAAAGATGACGAAAAAATCATCTTCCATAAAGATGATGTTTTTATACAGGAGGATAAAGATCTGGGGCATACTATTAAATGGATTGTCCCAAATTCTCAAAAAAATAGTATGGAGCCTATTTTGATGCAAATACAGCCAGGCGGTGCCTCAGAACCTGATGACCCCCATGACGGGGAGGAATTTGGATATGTTATGTCAGGCACTATAATTTTGCACCTAGGGAACCAGAAGTTTAAAGTAAAGAAAGGTGAGAGCTTTTACTTTAGGCCTTCACTGGTTCATTTTATTTCTAACGAATCCAAATACTCTGCCACGGTGCTTTGGGTATCATCACCGCCCAGCTTTTAACTTTATGATTAGAAATTTCTATATATGTTTATGTGTTAAGTAAGGCTTTCGAAAAGTAATTTGTTTTATTTTAAAGGAGATCATTAAAATCAGGGGGTATGATAAAATGACCAATCATGAAATCATCAGACTCGTAGATATCTCAAAAACATTCGATGACACTCCCGTGTTAAAGAATATAAATCTATATATCAGACGCAATGAATTTGTCACTTTACTTGGACCCAGTGGATGTGGAAAAACAACTACCCTTCGGATTATAGGGGGATTTGAAGAGCCCACTACAGGTAAAGTTTTGTTTGAAGGGAAAGACATTACCAATATACCTCCTTATAAAAGAAAGCTAAATACGGTTTTTCAAAGGTATGCTCTCTTTCCCCATATGGATGTAGCAGAAAATATAGCTTTTGGCCTCAATATTAAAAAGATTGATAAAAAACTAATTAAAGAAAAGGTTGAAAACATGTTAAACCTTGTAAATTTGCAGGGTTTTGAAAAACGTTCCGTTGATTCCCTAAGCGGCGGACAGCAACAAAGAGTAGCTATAGCTCGAGCATTGGTAAATGAGCCAGATGTTCTTCTTCTTGATGAACCTCTGGGAGCCCTTGATTTAAAGCTACGCAAGGGGATGCAAATAGAACTTAAAAACATTCAGAAAAAGCTGGGAATAACCTTTGTCTATGTAACCCACGATCAGGAAGAAGCTTTGACCATGTCTGACACCATTGTGGTCATGAATGAAGGAGTTATTCAGCAAATTGGCACCCCCATTGATATATATAACGAGCCTAAAAATGCTTTTGTTGCTGACTTTATCGGTGAAAGTAACATTATAGATGGAGTTATGATTGAAGACTATCTGGTGGAGTTTGCTAATCACCGTTTCAAATGCCTGGATAGTGGCTTTGAGCCTAATGAAAATGTAGACGTTGTAGTCCGACCTGAGGACGTTAAGTTGGTACCCAAGGGACAGGGTATGATCGAAGGTAGGGTACTATCTGTCCTCTTTAAGGGGGTCCACTATGAGATGCTGGTACAGTCTAATGGAATAAAATGGCTGGTCCATAGCACCCTTATGGAGCCCGTTGATTCAATTGTAGGAATAAATATTCTTCCTGACGATATTCATATAATGAAGAAGGTGAGATAGCTATGAAGAAGGGCTGGATTGCTTACCCCTATGTGGTTTGGCTGGTTATATTTATCTTCGTTCCCTTGCTGCTAATAGTTTTTTACAGCGTTACTAAAACTACTGATGAGGGAATAGTGTTTACATTGGAATATTTTAAGAGGTTCTTTGAGCCCATATATATTATGGTTTTGCTAAGATCTCTATACCTGGCTTTAATCAGCACAATAATATGTTTGCTTCTAGGCTATCCTTTAGCCATGATTCTGGCCAGTAAAGAATTCAGGCATAAAAGAGTATTATTGCTGTTAGTCGTTATACCAATGTGGATGAACTTTTTGCTCCGTACTTATGCATGGTTGACCTTGCTGGAAAAAAACGGTGTAATCAATACTTTTATTTCTTTTATTGGACTACCTAAAATGGAACTATTATACAATCAAGGTGCTGTAGTTCTGGGAATGGTTTATAACTTCCTTCCCTTTATGGTACTGCCCATCTACTCTGTGTTAATAAAGATTGACAAGAGTATTATAGAGGCAGCGGAAGATCTAGGTGCTAATTCCAGGACAGTCTTTAGGAAGGTTATCTTTCCCTTAAGTTTACCAGGAGTTGTTTCCGGTATAACCATGGTATATATGCCAGCGGTAACTACCTTCGTTATATCAAGGCTTTTAGGTGGAGGACAGTTCACTCTTATAGGAAACCTTATAGAACAGCAGTTTTTATATACAGGAGAATGGGGCTTTGGTTCGGCCTTATCCCTTTTAATGATGATACTCATATTATTTAGTATGGCCATAATGTCCAAATATGAAAAAGAAAGTGAAGGAGGGGGATTGTTTTGATTCGTTTTATAAAAAGGTTTTATGTAGGATTGGTATTTTTCTTTCTATACGCCCCCATTATTATTCTAATGATATTTTCCTTCAGCGACTCAAAGTTTAGAGGTCATTGGGGTGGTTTCACCCTAAGATGGTACGTTGAGCTTTTTAGGGACAGGGAGATTATGTCTGCTCTTTACTATACAGTACTTATTGCAGTGCTTGCTTCCCTTATTGCTACTATAATCGGTACCATCGCTGCATTAGGCATTCATAATATGGGAAAAGTAGGCAAAAACGTGATCATTAACCTGAGTTATCTGCCCATGCTAAACCCTGATATAGTAACGGGTATATCCCTAATGATTCTCTTTGTTTTTGCCAAAATTGAAAGAGGATTTGTAACCCTTTTGCTGGCTCATATAACATTTAATATTCCCTATGTCATTTTTGCTGTAATGCCCAAACTCAAGCAGATGAATAAACATCTGTATGAGGCGGCTTTAGATCTAGGAGCTACCCCCTCCTATGCATTTAGAAAAGTAATATTGCCGGAAATTATGCCAGGTGTGATAACCGGATTGATTTTGGCTTTTACCCTGTCCATCGATGATTTTGTTATTAGTTATTTCACTACAGGAGCAGGAGTTTCAAATCTATCCATAGTCATCCATTCCATGGCACGGCTAGGTATAAATCCATCAATCAATGCTCTGTCAACCCTTATGTTTGTTACAGTTCTCTTATTGCTACTCATTGTCAATAAGAGAAGTTCAAATAACTCTCGAAAGGAGAATGCCATATGAAAAGAAGTTTAAAATTAAAGTTCACCTTGCTGCTGGCAGTATCTATAGTCTCCATTCTTTTACTTAGCGGCTGCGGACAGTCCTATAAGGCAACTATAAGGGTCTATAACTGGGGGGACTATATTGACAAAAGTATAATCACAGATTTTGAAAAAGAGTATAACATTAAAGTCATTTACACTACCTTTACCACAAATGAAGATATGTATGTGAGTTTAAAGTCAGGTGGCAGTACTTATGACGTGGTTTTCCCATCTGAATACATGGTAAAGCGGATGATAAATGAAGATATGCTTCATAAAATCAATTTAGATAATATACCTAACTACAAATATATAGATGATAAATTTAAAAATCTACCTGCTGATCCTAATAATGAATATTCTGTTCCCTACTTCTGGGGTACGCTGGGTATTGTATATAACAAGACCATGGTAGATGATCCCGTAGACAGCTGGGAAATTCTGTGGAATGAAAAATATGCCAAACAAATTTTGATGGTGGACAGCCAAAGGGATTCCATAGGTCTTACCTTGCAGATGCTAGGCTATTCTATGAATACCAGGAACTTGGATGAGCTAGAAGAGGCCAAGCAGAAACTTATTGAGCAAAAACCTCTGGTTCTTGCCTATGTAGGAGATGAGGTCAAGGATAAAATGGTAGGTGGAGAAGCAGCACTGGCAGTAGTATGGTCAGGAGAAGCAGTGGCCATGAAATGGGAAAATCCAGATCTGGAATACGTTATACCCAAAGAGGGAGGCAACCTATGGTTTGATTGTGCTGTAATACCAAAAGTAAGTAAAAATAAAGAAGAAGCAGAGTTGTTTATCAACTACTTATGTGATCCTGAAATTGCCTACCGCAATACCGACTATATAGGCTACTCCACTCCTAATATTGAAACTATGAAAATGCTGGATGAAGAACTTCTTAATGACATTGCTGCATATCCTTCCGATGAAGATATAGCAAACGCTGAAGTCTTTGATGATGTCAGTGATGCCCTGGAGATCTACGATAGAATTTGGACTGAAATAAAGGCTAAATAAAAAATTAAATAAGTGCAAAGAGCAACATAGAGTAACAAACACTGTGTTGCTCTTTTTTTATCCTCAAAGAGTATTTACTGAATTTTTATTAGTATCTTTATTATATCAATTGATGGAATTTTGATAAATTATGTTGATTTAATGTTTTACTTCATTAAATTATGTAGTATAATATTTTTATATCCATTTCTGATAAAATGTATTATACTTATATTAATATCTAGGCCGAATTATAATATGCTTTGCATCTTTGATAATACATAAATGCTGATGACTGAAATATTGAATGCAATTATTATAAAATGCATTCTTTAAATATTAACTACAAGCAATTAGGAGGATTCTTATGAAACGAGTGTATAATTTTTCACCGGGACCATCTACCTTACCCTTACCTGTGCTTGAAAAAGCTCAAAAGGAATTATTAAATTATCAAGATACAGGCATGTCTACTATGGAGATGAGTCATCGGTCCAAGACCTTTCAAGACATAGTTGATAGTGCACAAGAGTTACTTATGGAATTAATGGACATTCCTAAAAACTATAAGGTTTTATTTTTACAGGGTGGGGCAACTACCCAGTTTTCCATGGTGCCTTTAAACCTATTTAGCAAATATAAAAAGGCTGATTATGCTATTACAGGTAATTTTGCGAAAAAAGCGGCACAAGAGGCTCAACGCTATGGCCAGGTTAATATCGTGGCCTCCTCTGAGGATCAGGACTTTAGCTATATTCCTGATGTTGATTCTATGAAGGCTAGTCCGGACTCAGATTATTTCCATATTACTACCAACAACACTATCTATGGAACAAGGTTTACTAAGCTGCCCGATACAGGAGATGTTCCTCTGGTGGCAGATATGTCCTCCAACATTTTATCTGAAGTTTACGATGTATCAAAATTTGGCCTTATTTATGCAGGTGCCCAGAAAAATATTGCACCATCGGGTGTTACTATTGTAATAATCCGGGAAGATCTTGTGGGAAGAGCTATGGACATAACTCCTGTTATGTTAAACTATAAAGTACATGTTGATAACAACTCACTATACAATACCCCGACTACCTTTAGCATATATATGGCAAAGCTGGTCTTTGAATGGCTAAAGGATCTAGGAGGAGTTCCAGCCATGGAAAAAATTAATAAAGAAAAAGCAAAGCTTCTATATGATTGTATAGATAATTCCAGTATGTATAAAGGCACTGCCAACCCAAAAGATCGTTCCATTATGAATGTTACCTTTACATTGCCGAGCGAGGAACTAACCTCCAAGTTTATAAAAGAAGCAGAACAAAATGGACTGGTATCCCTAAAAGGACATAGGTCTGTTGGGGGTATAAGAGCCAGCATATATAATGCAATGCCCATAGAAGGGGTAAAGGCTCTGGTAGATTTTATGAATAAGTTTGAACTAGAGAATAAGTAAAAACATTAGGAAAGAGGAGTAGTTATGTATAGAATAAAGGTCTTTAACAATATATCTGAAAATGGTTTGCAGCTATTACCAGAAGATAGTTATCAGGTTTCTGCAGATATTTCGGACCCCCATGGCATTTTACTCCGAAGCTATGATTTACATGATATGGAAATCCCTCCTTCCCTGCTGGCGGTTGCTCGTGCTGGCGCAGGAGTAAACAATATACCTGTAGATAAATATACAGAGAATGGTATTGTAGTATTTAATACGCCAGGGGCTAACGCTAACGCTGTTAAAGAGCTAGTGCTGGCAGGAATACTTTTATCCTCCAGAAAAATCGTAGAAGGTATTCAATGGGTTAATTCCCTCAAGGACAAAGATGTTGATATCGCTGCCATAGTAGAAAAAGGTAAATCGAATTTTGCAGGACCTGAAGTCAAAGGTAAAAAAATAGGTGTAATTGGCTTAGGAGCCATTGGTGTCATGGTGGCTAATGATGCTCATGCCATTGGTATGGAAGTCATAGGCTATGACCCTTTCATTTCAGTTACTTCGGCCTGGAGATTATCTAGAGGTATTCATAGAGCTGAAACTTTAGATGAGCTGTTAGCTGAATCGGATTATATCTCTATCCACGTCCCTCTAACGGATAAAACCCGTGGAATGATTAACAAGGAGATTATCACAAAAATGAAAAAGGGCGTTCGCCTATTAAACTTTTCCAGGGGACAGCTGGTAAATGATGAGGATCTATTAGAAGCCTTAGCTAGTGGTCATATTAGTAAATATGTAACAGACTTCCCAAATGAAAAGCTTATAGGCGTGGAAAATATTATAGCTATTCCCCATCTTGGTGCCTCTACTCCTGAGTCTGAAGAGAACTGTGCATATATGGCAGTTAAAGAACTAAGAAATTACCTTGAATACGGAAATATCTCAAATTCCGTAAACTATCCGGAATGCGAACTAGCCCCTGCTGCTGATTCGCACCAGAGAATAACTCTTGCTCATAAAAATGTGCCTAACATGGTAGGACAAATTACCTCATGCCTGGCCTCAGAGCATATTAATATATCTAATATGATAAACAAGAGTAAGAAGGAATATGCCTATACCATTATCGATATCGAAACCGAAGTAAAAGAAGAAACACTAAAGCACCTGTCCTGCATTCCTGGCATAATAAAGATGAGATCAATAAAATTACATCCATAGTAAGTTTTGTCGAAAGTAAGATATGTATAAGCAAAGCCGCTGATTGCTATAATCAGCGGCTTTTCCCATATCATGTTTGCACAGAGTTAAAATAAGTAGTAAAATATTAGCTATAATTATATTAAGATGGGGGGTTATTAGATGGTCTTTGATTTTGATAAACCTATTGAACGTAGCAACACTCATAGCGTAAAATGGGACAATCTGGATACAACTTTTGGTGCAGCCGATGTCCTCCCCATGTGGGTGGCTGATATGGATTTTGCCTGTCCAAAGCCAATTTTAGATAGTATAGAAGAAAGAAACAGGCATGGAATTTTTGGATACACTACTCATCCAGATTCCCTTTATGAATCCGTCATTGGATGGATGAAAAAGAGACATGGATGGAATGTGGCTAAGGAATGGATTTTATACTCTCCCGGAGTAGTTACCTCCCTGAACTTAGCTATTATGTCCTTTACTCAGCCTGGAGATTCTGTTATCATTCAATCACCAGTTTATCCGCCTTTTTTCTCAGTTGTCAAAAACAATGACAGGACACTGGTTGTTAATCCCCTGATTGAAAAATCCGGGTATTATTCTATAGATTTCAAAAACCTGGAAGATCAAATGGCCTCCGGGTGTAAAATGATGATTCTCTGCAGTCCCCATAATCCTGTAGGCAGAGTATGGACTAGAACTGAACTTGATAGGATAGCAAAACTATGTGAAAAATATGAAGTATTATTGATATCTGATGAGATCCACTCAGATCTTATAATGCCAGGACATAAGCATACGCCTATTGCAACTGTATCACAGTATATTAAACAAAATTCAGTTACATGCATCGCACCCAGTAAAACCTTTAATGTTCCCGGGTTGACAACATCAGCTGTAATTATACCCAATCCAAAGCTCAGGATGGAGTTTAAAAAAACCATAAACCGCATCGGAATAGGCATGAGCAATGTCTTTGGTATGGTAGCCATGGAAGCAGCCTATACTCATGGGGAATCATGGCTGGAAGATTTGATTATATATCTGGATGATAACATTAATTGTCTTATGGAATACCTTGAAACAAACATTCCTGAAATAAAGGTCACAAAACCTCAAGGCACCTATTTGGTTTGGCTTGATTGCAGGGCTCTTAACATGGATGGAAAAACTCTTCATAAATTCATGATTAATAAAGGGAAATTAGGTCTTAATAATGGACTGGACTTTGGTCCTGACGGCGAAGGTTTTCTAAGAATGAACATAGCCTGCCCCCGAGTCACCTTGGAGGAAGGTTTAAATAGACTTAACAAGGCAGTAAAGGCCTGGAGAAACTCTAATAATCAAAAAGATTCCAAGGATATATAGAATGGGGTAAGCTAGAAAAGGTCATAGTTTCCCTCATGGTTGGATGTATAAGAGTTATGGATCTGGACCAAAGAGCAATTTGCTGCCCTGGCTGGTTTAAGTAGTAGCCATACTTTTGGTCACCATATAATGGATGTCCAATTTCAGCAAACTGTACCCTTATTTGATGGGGGCGTCCTGTGTGAAGATCTATTTCAACTAAAGCCATACCAGATGATTGTCCAATAACCTTATAATCCAATATAGCTTTTTGGGCCCCCTCTGTTCCACTGTCTACAACTTTTACTATGTTTTTGTGTCTATCCTTAATGAGATAGTGTACAAGATTTTTGTTAGATTTAACTGGCGGTATCCCGTGGATAACCGCCAGATATTTTTTGCCAAACTGTCTGGTACGTATCTGTTCTGATAGACGGGAAGCAGCCTTTGAAGTTTTGGCAAATACCATAACCCCTCCCACAGGCCTGTCCAATCTATGAACCAGGCCCAGATATACATTTCCAGGCTTGTTGTACTTTTCTTTAATATACTCTTTCAAAAGGGTCAATATATCCTTATCTCCTGACCTATCCTGCTGAGATGGTATATTAACCGGCTTTTCTGCAACCAATAGGTGATTGTCCTCGTAAATAATGTTTATGTCAGAATAATGTATTTTACTCAATGATTATCCTCCATTAAATTTAAATACCAACTATAACTAAATACCAGCACGAATATCATCTACAGATCTATTTTCCATACTAAAATACATAAAATCAGCATAGGTTCCTTGCCCAACAGGACACTGGGCTACCATTCCAGCCTTAATGGTTTTTGGAACATCTAAAGTAAAGTAACGCACCATGTTCCATGTTTGGCCGTCGGGTCCGTAATGCATGCCAAATAGATTGCCTTTTCGGACTATCTGAAGCCATACACTGGGCCAGTGGTAGTTTACCCCATTAGCATCATCGGACAGGCCGTTATTAGTAACCACACTTACCACTGCCTGAGTTCCAAAATCTGATCCTTCAAAGCAAAGCTTTGCCCAGCGGTTGGCATCCTCACGTACCATCAAGACCGCAGCATCCCATTTATGCTTAAATGGATGGCAAACATGTGCCTTCATGACAAAGTCACCTGTTACATTTAAATAAAGATAAGGTGCTGAATGTTGTACACTTGTCCCGTCAGGATTGCAGAAAAAATCAGTTTTTCCTGGCGCAAAGATTCGGATTCCACCTTCAGGCAAAAGTGTGAAATCGGCCTGGTTCTTCCAATTAAAAGGAGCCACCTTTTGCTCCTTTATATCCAGTAATAGATTTTTACCCAACTTACTCCTTCCCCTTCCTTATTAATTGTTTCCTTATTTTTTGTCCTTTTTTCTAAAAAGGGATATGCTGCCAAAGCCACTTATAATAGCTATATAATATCCAAAGTCATAGGTCCATCCCTTGTTAAAGACCTCGTATATTCGTATTCTATCATCAAATATACCTATTATCAAAGATATGGGAGCCATCCAGCCATGCCATATTCCCCAAAAGAAACCTGCCGGCTTTTGCTGAGTATTTCGGCCATCACCAGGAATACAGCCTGTTAGAATCATTAACATAGCTATTATCAAAAGTGAAACAGACAATAATTTTATAAAACTAATTTTCAAATTCCCTCTCTCCCTCTGTCACCTTTTAAGACCCTGCCTGGCAACTTACTTCTTAATGTATATTTTCTAGTCAAGCTTAATATGACAGTAGCCATCAGGATTCTTTTTTAGATATCTTTGATGATACTCCTCAGCATTATAAAAGCAGGATAGGGGCACTACTTCAGTTACAATAGGCTTTTCATACTTTGCCTGCTCCCTCTTTAAACTCTCATTAATAATCTCCAAATCATCGTCATCAATATAATATATTCCTGTTCGGTATTGGCTGCCCACATCATTTCCCTGTCTGTTTAATACTGTGGGGTCAATGACACTCCAGAATTTATCCAATAATTCCTTCAGGCTTATTTTATTCTCGTCATACTTTACATAGCATGCCTCTGCATGCCCTGTAGTTCCGGTGCATACATCTTCATAGCTTGGATGATCAACAGTTCCATTAGCATATCCAACCTTGGTATCAACAACACCATCTATTCTGGAAAAGAATTCTTCTACACCCCAAAAGCATCCTCCCGCTAAAACAATCTCCTTCATGGCTTTTCCTCCTAAAAAGTTGCTATATTATATATTAATCTAATAAACCTCTTTCTGCAAAGCTAACATATTTATCTCCTGCAACAATAATATGATCCAAAACTTTTATAGAAATACTCTCTAAAGCTGTGACAATCCTTTTAGTCACATTAATATCAGCTGCTGAAGGACGGGTGCTGCCCCCTGGGTGATTATGAGCTAAAATTACACTATTAGCCTGATGCCTAAGTGCAGTTTCAACTATAAGCCTTGGATAGACAACTGCTTCGTTAATGGTTCCTTCATGAACCATATCGGCATGATTTACCCGATTTTGACTATCAAGGCATATTACATAGAATGCCTCGTATATCCTTCCAGCAAGGAGAGATATAGCATACTCCCCAGCTTTGGATGAACTGTTTATAAGGGGTTTTTCTCCCCATTTATTTAAAAAATATCTCCTGGACAGAGATGGTATTAATGCTAACAAAATAGCAGTATGCTCTGACACACCACATCTTCTGACAATATCCTTAACATCGGCCTCAAAAAGCCCCGCTAAGGATCCAAACTCCTTTATCATCCTATGTGCCAGCTCGTTGGTGTCCTTTCTAGGTACTGCATAAAAGAGTAATAGTTCTAATACCTGATGATCCTCAAAAGCATCCAGGCCCTCAGACAAAAACCTGGCTTTTAGTCTCTGTCTATGACCAGCATGTAGATTTTTACTCATAGCCTAAAATAATCCTTTCCGGTAATATTTTGACTATGAAAATAGTTCTACAGCTTTAGAAAAAATCCTTCAAAAAACTATTATTTTATTGTTTCTTCCTACATTAACTATTTCTTTGGTTTTGATATCTGTATTATTGCCCTTCGACCTGATAACATTTTACCAGAACAATGCTTTAATATGGGCTTTACTGCATTCTTATCTACGTTGACAAAGGAAAATTTGTCCATGATATCTATATCTCCGACGGATTCGCTGCTTATTTGGGCATTACTGCATAAAAACCGGACTAATACTTTGGGCTTTAATCTGTCCTTCTTTCCTACGGATATAAATAACCTGGTATAATCATTGGAATGGCCAATATCATCATTAGTATAATCGAAGGTTACTTCCTTATCATATACTAAACTCATCAAAGCTGCCGATATATCCACCAAACTGTAGTCTTCATCCAGTTCGGATACCAAAGGGATGAATTTCTTAAAATCATCCTTTTCCAGGGATTTTTTTACACGACTAACTATACTGTGGTATTTTGAGTGAAAAATCTCATCAATGGTTGGTATTTCTTTTCTCTTGATTTTAGATTTGGTAGTTCTTTGAATTAGCTTTAACATAGAGTATTCCTTAGGGGTTACCAATGAGTAGGCTATACCTCCCCTATTGGCACGACCCGTTCTTCCTATCCTGTGAACATAAGATTCAGTATCCTGGGGAAGATCATAATTTATGACATGGGATACTCCCTCTATATCTATCCCTCTTGCAGCCACGTCTGTTGCTACAAGAAATTCTACATTACCATTTTTAAATCTATTTAGGGTTTGAAGCCTTTGATTCTGATTCATATCACCGTGCATACCTTCTACATTATAACCACGAGCTTGTAGAGCCTGTGTCAGCTCATCTACCCCTCTTTTTGTTCTGCAAAAGATTATTGAGCTGGAAGGCTCCTCAACATCCAATATTCTACATAGTGATTCAAATTTATCCTTATTTTTAATTTCATAATAGTACTGTTCAACAGTAGATACAGTCATTACATTCCTAATGACTGAAATATGCTTAGCGTTTGGTCTCATATACTGCTTTGCTAGCTTCTTTATAGCATCAGGCATGGTAGCCGAAAAAATCATGGTTTGCCTATCATGATTTGAAGCTTTAATTATGGCTTCAATATCACTGATAAATCCCATATCCAACATCTGATCCCCTTCGTCCAGGATAAGGAACTTGATATGCTTTAGATTGATAACATTTCTTCTAATTAAGTCCAGTACCCTTCCGGGAGTTCCTACTATTATATCAACTCCCCTTTTGATAGCCCTTATCTGCCTCTCAATAGGTTGTCCCCCATATACAGGCAATAACTTTGCGTTGGTATATTTCCCAATACGGACTAATTCATCATTTACCTGTACAGCCAGCTCTCTGGTTGGGGTCAGTATCAAACTATTTATATACCCAGTACTTTCCATGTTATTTAATATAGGTGCCCCAAAAGCCAAGGTCTTACCTGTTCCCGTCTGTGCCTGACCAATAGCATCATATCCTTGTAATAAAACGGGAATAACCTCTATTTGTATCTTTGATGGTTCTTCAAAGCCCATATCATCGATGGCTTTCAGTATTTTTGGGTCTAAATTCAAATCACTAAATCTTATTGTATTCACAACTATACATCCTCTTTTCTATTTCTTTTTGTTTCATATTTCCTATATATAAGTTATTATTACCACAAGCCTGTTTTATTTTTCTAAACATAGCAAAAACCCTATAGGAAAAATTCCCTACAGGGTTTATAATCTTTTCCAAGTTAATTTAAACACAATAATATCATCAATTGCAAAGAAAACCAACTATGTTCTTTTTTTACGGTTAATAATTATGCCTATTCCTGATAAAAGACCGCCTACTAGATAGAATCCCATGGGAGTTGTATCTCTGGTTTTAGGTAAAACATCATCCTCTGAATCCGGCTTAGGACGATCCTCAGGTTTTTCTTTATCAGCCTGAGCTATAAATATCCATTTTACATCTAAAGTTTTACCTTGAAACTCATTCCCTGTCTCAAGTCCGGGCAGATGCACTACTGCTCTAAATTTTTTTGTATCATTACGGGAAAAGCTGCCTAAACTGATATTGGTTGTGGCAAAGTCTATCATATTTCCTGAATATACCTGGCTATCCCCTAAGTATACTGTCAATAAAAGTTGCTTGAAAAGGTCAGCCTCCCCTTCCCTGGGAACCTCACTCATCCGCTCTGTTCTCATAAAGAGTTCAAATGGGGCAATATGTTTATTTTCTATTATTAGATTAGCTTCATAAGTATCACCAGGATTTAGATTGGTTAAATCAAATAACCTAGCAGATTCCGGAATTATTTCGAGACCTGTTTCCTTTCCCACCAATACCAAATCCTCGGCATGGCTTATACTTTTCCCATAGGATACAATATTTCCTAAAATTAATGAAATCATACCAAGTAATAAAATAGTTTTTGGCAATACACCTTTCATGATCTGCCCTCCTTTGAAGGGATATTAGGGGAGCAGTGCTCCCCTGGATTCAGGACATTAATCTAATGTTTTTGTTCCCAAGGAAGTTTGTCTAAGCCCCACACATCTTTAACTGCTTCTCTTGAAGCCTGAACTGCTTCAGCTTCAACTTTCAGATCAAAAATTGCACCTTGGAACTCATTACCAAGAGAACCCTCAAAGCAAACTTTGTCTATCAGACTCTTTGTTATTGAATCATCACCCTTTCCTGCTTCTAAGACCTTTGTATAATAGTAATAATCATCATCATGATTATAAAACCATTTAGCTGGATCGTTCGGTTTCGGAGGATCTTTCGGTTTGTGGTCGCAGCCAAATAAGCCACAAATCCATTTAAGGAGACCACTTACTGGGCATACTATCTCCGACCCACCTTGGGGGATTACATGATCCGATGGTATACCGATTATCTTATATACTTTATTTTTTACCATGTAATACGCCTTCGCATCTTCTTGAGTTCCTTCCCACTTTGGCTCTAATTTTACCCTAACATAGGCATCTAGGGTACCAGTGTTCTCAATCTTTACCACTTTGTCATAGCATTTACCAGGTTCGACATTCTCGGCGTTGTCTTCATTAAAACCCTCTTCTTTAACATTAATCTCTAACCTACCAGTTTTAAATGTGTTTGTAGCATCAGCGTCGTCAGTAAACCAAGCCATGGTGCCTCCTGCTATCAGCAATGCCACCAAGGCAAATGTGGTAAGTAATACAGCTTTTCTTTTCATAGTTTTTCCTCCTTGATTTTTTCATTTTCTATAGGTTTTCACCTATGGATTACGACTTTTATTTGGGGTGAAGGGCAACCTATGTATACCCCATACTTCTTTCCAAGCTTCTTCTCTAGTCTGAACCCCTTCAGCTACAACTTTTAATGTAAGCTGTGCATCTTGATATATAGGTTCCAAGTCACCAATGTCAATTTTGACTTTTAGTGATAAAGTTTTTTCGTTATTAGTAAGATAATATTTGTAGTAAAGGTAGCCGTCATCGGGCTTGGCTCTTACCCAAGCTGAATTATCTTTTAATTCTATCTTTACATTGGGTATGGGAAAACTTGGATTACTCCATTGAGGAATAAGTCTTACTCTTACATACGTTTTCTTGCTACCAAGGCTTTGTACTTTGATTTCTGCTTTGTATTCCTTATCGGAATCCTGTTTAATGACTGAATCCAGTACTTTTACCTCTACAGTTCCCATTTTGAAATCATAGTTGATACTTACGCTATGGGTAAACCAAGCTAAGGTACTGCCAGATATTAATAATAAAAGTAATAGAACAGTGGATATAAATATGTATTTCTTTTTCATAGGCACCTGCTCCCGTAATAAATTTTGTCCCTTCAGTGTGACTCATTTATTTCCATGGTCTGCTGGCTGTGTTTGTTCTGATTTCTATGGCTAACAAATATTTTGGATCCCACTATCCAAAAGGCTCCTAAAATAGCTAATGAAATAATGCCATGAATAGAGCTTAAAAATCTAAAGATCATCCCTACAAAAGGTATGGCAAAAATCACCTTCCCTATAACGCGTTCCCCATCAAGGGGCAAGGGATCATTGGTTTGGTTTGCATCACCTTTGGTAATAAAAGATTTACCCTGTTCCTGAACTTCAACTACTCTATGAGTAACTTTTCCAGAGTTTTGGGAACCATAATAGGTTATTATATCTCCTTCTTTTATATCTTGAGGTTCTGACTCCTTGACTATTATCATTGAGTCTTGGATAATGGTTGGACTCATACTACCACTGTCCACTATGTATAGTCTATGATTAAACAGTGAAGGCTCCCTGCCTGTAAACCTTGATTGGGCTGTAATAAATATCAAACCAATCATTATTATCATATAAAGTGCAAAAAGTATATTGCCTAATAGCTTCATCAGTTTATTGGCTATACCAGCTTTCTGTACATGGGAGTTTCTCATCTTAAAAGATCACCTCAATTGTGTTTTTACTATATCTTCATGATAAAACCATCCAGAATTACGGCGTTGATTCTCTATGGTAACAGAAATATGGGGACTATGATTGTTTATGTTTACTTCTATCAAATTCCCGCTTTTATTCTTAAAGTTCATAGGAACTATTTCTTTTATGGTATATTCTCCATACTGTAAATCTTCCAGGGTTACTGACTCTTCGTGCTTAAGTGATACGGTATATATCTTTTTTTGTGGCCCACATATAAAGAAATCGAATTCCCTGTCCATATCTTTATTTTCTGGATCTTTCAGTATATTGGTAATAGTTATGCTGCCCTTATCCACGTTATCAGGTTGCTTGTATATAAATGTTATTTTAGCACTGGCGCTATCGTACTCATCTTTTTTGCCTTTGCCTTTTAATTTTATAGTCGGTACTTGGCCTTCCAGGTAGCCATCTTTTAAATCACTTATTCCTATATTCGTTTGCTCTTCCCCGTTATAAACTACTTCGATGTCTACCAACTCATAATCTATTCCATCCTTCTCATTCTTATACTGAGGCGAAACTCTATATCCAAATTGATTGTTTAAGAGACCAGACTGGGCCTTATCCAATACCAAAATTTCACCATATTTGTGATATACTTGTAGTAATCTATCAACATGAACGTTTTTCTCAACTATATCATTACCGGTCTCATTGTCTTTATCTTTTTTTACCTTTATCGTCAATTTAAAAGGAGAGATCAATGTTTGACCTTCAATCTTAATAACTGACCAGCGACTTTTATCATTAAAATTATTGTTATCTCCGAAATCTGTACATCCATAAGTATTTTTATTGACTTCTAATTTACAGTCCTTAGTTTCTGCTCTTTTGATGGTATCTTCATTTATATTTACTTTATTGTTTTCATATATGACTTCTGTAATCTCCTTAGATGAGATAACCGCAAGATATGTATTTCCTCCATACATCCATGCCAGTGCTGTTAAAGTTTTGCCACTATCTGATGTTACCTTATCTAACCGAAACACAGGTGTATCTGAGTTATACTCCAGCTTTTTTTCACTAGATAAAGGAGAACTGTCATCTAATAATGAATCATCAATCCTATCTAAATTCTCTTCATGATTTTCACTATCAGATTTTTGGTTTTCCTGTTCCTGATCTTGGGATTGATTAGTCATATCCTCCTCTGATTCTTGTGTCGCCACTGTTTTATCCTCAGATCTATCTTCCTCTAATTCTTCTTCCTGTCTATCTTCCTCTGGTTCTTCTTCCTGTATTTGGCTTTTTCCCTCATTGTATTGAACATCTGTAACTTCATCTTCTTCTATTATTCCGTCTTGTGTTTCAGCAAGAACTCCAGCACCCATGGAGAAAAGTATAAAGAAAATCATTACAAATATTCCAAATATTCTATGTGTGTTTCTCATGTTATTCACCCCTTATAGGGAAGATTGTATTGCCATTAGGAGATTTCTTTTTTTGTCTAGGAAAATTTAACTAGTTTAGATTAGTTTAATTATAGTCATGAAATCCTTTTATTATTTCACCCGAAAGTATATTTGAGTGGCTACTAAGAGATGATTTAAGGTTTATACTTGTGGTGTACAGTAGGAGTATGCTTAAGTGCTATAGGAGTATACTATAGTACCATAAGCGTATCTAATCTCTTATATAGTTTGCCCTCCTCCAGCAGAGTTTTGTTTCCGGTTTCTTTCGCCTCCGCCTTGTAATGTACACCCTTGCCTTTAAGCTAATGATCCTACTACCATACTCACAGAAATCTTTTATCGTCTTGCTGTAATATATTTAGTGTTTAAAACCTTCAATACAAATTATAGACAAGTAATACCCTATTATCTGCCCACCAGAGTGTAGTTTTTATAGCTACTAAAAAGTTAATCTATATTAGCTGTCCTGGTATACTTAGAATAAGACTTTAGACCTATCTCTCCCTCCTTTTGATATTTGTAGTAAATACTTTAGTGTTATCCAGGTATACTTTAGTACCAGATACAGTGAACTATATAGCAATTGCATTTTAACATCCAATTATAGAAGGGGATCATATTTTACCAAGTAAATGGATATGCCATTTATCTAATATAAGTTACTGGTTCTCATTGGCTATAATCTCATTAATACCAGGTCTTCCTCTTTTGCTATACACTTTAGTAGATTCTAGATTGTAAAGAAAAAGCAAAAAAATTCGACGATTGACTCGTCGAATGAAAATTTCCTATATCTCTTAAATTATACTACTTGATGTGAATTAGCATATAATGCAGCCTGTGTCCGATCTGCCAGACCTAGTTTGGCTAGGATTTGGCTTACATGTTTTTTAACGGTATATTCAGTAATAAATAGATTTTGGGCGATCTGCTTGTTAGTCATGCCTTTACCCAATTCTCTCAATACCTCTTGTTCTCTGATGGTCAACTCCTCTATTGGATCCATGTCCTCTTTTTTAAGTATGATTTCTAAGATGCCCGGATCATAATACTTGCGACCTCTACTAATTAGCTTTAAGCCCAATAGAATTTCTTCGGGATATGCATCTTTTAGAATATATCCATCTACTCCCAAATTTTCGGCCCTTTTAAAATCATTTCTATCTGATGAGGAAGTGAGTACCACGTACTTACATTTGTTCTTATTTCCCCTTATTTTGGGGATTAGATCTAAGCCACATTCCCTATCCAATCTCAAATCCAATAGAACTATATCTGGATCTAGTTGCTGGATCTTTTCTACCGCCTCATTGCAGGCAGCTGCCTGTTCTATTGAAGCTATATAAGCTTCGTTAGACAGTATAGCAGCTAAGCCTTCTCTGACTAAGGGATGGTCATCCACAATAAGTACCTTCATATTGCTGATTCCTCCATCATTTTATTGTGTTCCTTATGGACAGGTATATTAATTATGATTTTAGTACTCCTCCCAAGTTTACTATCTATATCAATATTGCCATTATAGGAGAGTACTAGATTTTTCATATTCCGTATTCCTAAACCAGATCCATTTGTTGTTTGGATATCATCTACATCAAAGCCCTTTCCATCATCCTCAATTGTTAAATGTATACTGGGCATTCTCATCGTTAGGGTTACTCTTAAGTGTCTGCATTTACCATGATATACTGAATTACCTGTGGCTTCGCATATGATTCTATACAAGGCTCTCTTTAATTGGCTTGAAACCAGATCTTCATCCCCTGTAATAGAGGAACTTATTTCTATAGAATGCAATTGTCCAAAGTTATCTAAGTACTCCTTTATCATCTGGACAAAAGGTTTTTCTCCTTTTTTCTTGGAACTAAGGTCATATATAGAAGATCGCAATTCATTCATGGCCAAATCAGCTGACTTTCTAATAAGTTCAAAAAGATTTATTAGTTCTTCATTATCCTTATCCAGTTTCTTAGTAATTGCTGCAATCCCACATACAATGCTAAATAATCTTTGGGAAACACTATCGTGAATTTCATTGGCTATACGGTTTTGCTCTTCTATAATTAGTAGTTGATCCTCTAACTTTTTTAAATTCTGGCCTTCTAAAATAGCGCCTAGGAGATTAGACAAAAATGACAGCTGTTTTAAATAAAGTTTGTTTGATCTATTACCTATAATATTGTCTTTATCAATCTGTATACCTATTAGACCATAACTTCTTGATGATGATCTAATATTCATAACTAAAAATTTACAACCATCAACAGTAAACTCTATAAGCTTTTCTTCATATCTGATACTTGACCATTGGTTTGAAAGATACATTACCAGCTTTTCCTTTATAGGAAAATTTATATTGCTATAAACCCATACTCCACCTCCTTTTCCAATATCAGATACTTTCCAAACAAAGGCTAATTGAGACTTAGTAAGTTTGGAAGCATAATATGCAAAGGTATTGCATATGTTTATCTGATTATCTCCCAAATGAAAGGTTTCTACCACCTGATAAAGTGAAATTATATGGTCTAAGGATTCCTTGTACAACCTGTTGCTTTTTCGCAATCTTTGATTCATAGACTCAAGTTTTTCGCCCTGTTCTTTTAACAGCATAGTCTGTTGGTTTAATTTCTTTGTTAGGCGGGACAGCATCTGTACTATTAATGTAATCAGCACAAATACAAGTATAACATATGCATTATTTTGAATTAATTCTGATACGTTTATAGAACCTCTAAAGAAAGTAAAAGAAATGATGGCAGAAGATACAAGATAAAATAATAAATTTATCCAGCAAAAGTATAGGGGCAGAAAGCTCGCTGCTACTAACACCGGATTTAAAGCATACCAGATAAAAGGGCTGTCTAATCCTCCTGTAGGTATCAGTAGTAGGGTAATGCCCAGGGTTTCAACCAGAATTGCTATCTCTAAACTCCTGTGGTTATTACTAAACTTTATATATAAATCCGTTAAAATCTTTGCTGCTCCAAACAGGGTAATTATAACTCCTACCTCAAAAATTATTGGATAGTTAGGCTGAGTTAATAGATAAAATATACTGGTAAAAAACCAGGACAAATAACGGTACAAATAAAGTATATCCTTGGTGTTTATTCTCTTTTGTTGACATACAAATATATATCTAAGACCTTTTATTTTATTTACAAATCTATCAAACATATAAAAGATCACTTCCAATAATCATTTCATTTTTCAGATTTAATTCTAGGGTTTCAGGTCTGTAGATACATAATGAAGGAAGAAACTCTGTATTATAGTTAAAGTAAGTCTTTTGCAAAATATTGTTTTTTATATTTTGTTCCTCTTCGTTTAAAGGCTTGGGAAAAGCTAGTAAGCATATTAAAAATAATATTGTCCATAAAAGAAACAATACACCATAAAAATGTTTGGAGCTTTGTATACCTGCCTTCTTTAAGCTATCCCTTAGCTTTAACATTTTTAGCCCAGCCTTTCTTCCTATTAGTCGCTTATCTTTTACTAGCCTTGGCCATTAATATTTTACTTATGCTCATTTAAAATGTTCTCTTGATTTTTCTAGTTCAAAAGATCTAGTTCTATAATAAGTTCCTTGTAAGTGATTTTTTTTAATTCATATAATCACCTTTCTTCTTATACTTATCGGATATTCTTATATATATTACCCTTTGATAAGTTTCAATAGATTAGAATAGAATATCTTTTATTTGTCCATCTTTACATTATTATTCCATTTAACAGGGTTTTTATGCCAAAAAAACGACTGCCATTAATAAATGTTGTGGCAGTCGGACGGTCATAACATAAATGTCTTAGACTCCTGACTTTGCGTCCTACCCTTTCGGATAGTTTGCCCTTATCACAGTTTTTATTATTTGATACTTTTATTATTTGATATTGTTTTCACATTCCCTTTATTTCCAAAGATATTTCCAAAAGAATCATTTTACTAATTTCTTTTGAATTTTACACGATTTTTTTACAAAAAAAAGGAATGGATGTTATCCATTCCTTGATAATACTATATTCTGGCGACTCCAGATTCTTTGGCTGCTTTTGCTACAGCTTGAGCTACTGTCTTGGCCACTCTTTCGTCGAAAGCCGCAGGAATTACATACTCTTCGTTCAATTCTTCAGGGCTAATGAGTGATGCAATCGCTTCTGCTGCTGCTATCTTCATTTCATCGTTTATATCACTGGCTCTAACATCAAGGGCACCCCTAAAGATGCCAGGGAAAGCCAGTACGTTGTTTATCTGATTTGCAAAATCCGATCTGCCTGTTCCTACTACCCTTGCTCCCGCCTCTTTAGCCAGATCAGGCATTATCTCAGGAACAGGGTTTGCCATAGCAAATACTATAGCATCCTTGGCCATAGTCCTTACCATATCCTGGGTCAGTACATTTGCTGCTGATACACCTAAAAATACGTCTGCTCCCACTATTACATCCTTTAGTGTACCCTTTAGTTTTTCTGGATTGGTAACCTTTGCTATTGCCGATTTCTCACGGTCAAGCCCTTCTTTACCTTCATATACTGCACCACTTCTGTCACATGCTATCACATTTTTTAACCCCATGCTCATAAGTAACCTAATTATGGCGGTTCCTGCTGCACCTAAACCATTCACCACAACTTTTATGTCCTTTATGTCCTTGTCTACAATTTTTAGAGAATTTATCATAGCCGCCAAGACTACAATAGCTGTTCCATGCTGATCGTCATGGAAAATAGGTATATCACATTCCTCTTTCAGCCTTCTCTCGATTTCAAAACATCTGGGGGCAGCAATATCCTCTAAATTAATGCCGCCAAAACTTCCAGATATAAGCTTGATGGTATTGACTATCTCATCAACATCCTTAGATTTTATACAAAGGGGAAAGGCATCCACATCGGCAAAAGCCTTAAACAACACGCATTTACCTTCCATAACAGGCATTCCAGCCTCAGGTCCTATATCCCCTAAACCTAGCACTGCGCTACCATCGGTAATAACCGCTACAGTATTCCATCTCCTGGTATATTCGTAGGAAAGATTTACATCATCCTTTATTGCCAGACACGGCTCAGCTACTCCTGGTGTATAAGCCAGTGAAAGATCTCTGCTGGTTTTTACCTCTACCCTACTTACTACCTCAATTTTCCCTTTCCACTTACGGTGTAACTCCAAAGCTTCCTTTTTTATATCCATTTTTATCCCCCTCATATGCCATTAAATTAAAAGTCATATCCTTCTAATCCTAGTTCATCCCTAACAGTAATAAGTTCTCTTAATAATTCTGGATTTACTGGTACTCCTTTATCCTTTCTGTAAGTCCATGTATCATATTCCTTTTCACCTGCTGTATATATCCTGTCTTGGCCTTTAGCCTTTTTAGAATTTCGTAGTTCTCTTAAAATATCTCCAGTGGTCTTTTTAAAATCTTCAAGCTCAGTAAATGCAGATACATCAATAGCAATAAAGAAATGTCCCAAGCAATAGGGAACCTTTTTGCCATCCTTAAAACCTGTCAGCATTTTAAGGAAACTTCCTCCCTGCAGAGCAGCAGATAGTATCTCTACCACTGTTGCATAACCATATCCTTTATAGCCACCTAATTCTTCACCGGCTCCGCCAAGGGGTGTTAAAGCAGCAGTACCTTTTACCAGATCTTCAAGAACTTTATCAGGATCAGTTTGATAGTCTCCGTTTTCGTCTATTACCCAACCTTCAGGCATTTTCTTGCCTATTTTTGCATAAACTTCAATTTTACCACGTTGAGTTATGGATGTAGCACAATCCAGCAAAAAGGGGAAATCTTCGTCAGTGGGCATACCAAAGGTTAGAGGATTAGTACCCAGCATATTTTCAACACCAAAGGTTGGCGCTATGGAAGGACGAGCGTTAGTTCCAGTAATACCTATCATCCCAGCCTTAACAGCCATATCAGCATAGTAGCCAGCAGCACCATAATGGGTGGAATTTCTTACAGCCACCATACCCATACCATATTTCTTGGCTTTTTCTATAGCCATGTCCATTGATCTTTTACCAATTACCATACCCATACCGTGATGTCCATCTACAACAGCAGTGGTAGGACCTTCCTTAACTACTTCAAAATTTGTCTTGGGGAATTGAATACCGTCATTAATCCTGTCATAATATATGGGTTTTAACCTGTTAGTTCCGTGGGAGTCTATTCCCCGCTTGTCAGCCCATATAAGTACCTCAGCACAAATCTTGGCATCTTCTTCAGGCACTCCTACTCCTTTAAAAACATCAACCATAAATCTTTCCATAGTGTCAAAGTCAATCCATTTGATATTTTCCTGCATAATCTACCACCCTTTTTTTAGTTTTTATTGCTATCCAAGAAACTTAATCAAATACGTTAATGGAAAACAACAAGCCGTGCCAAACTAAGGCTTTCACAGCCTTATTTTTACACGACTCCTAATCTCCACAAAAACAATATTTAATTTTACTAAATTAAGTATAAGTTATAAACAAGTCTATTCATAATACATTTTCATTCTACCATAAAGTACAATTTAAAACAAGATGGTTCCTATAAAACTTATAAACAATTGTGCCATGAAATCAAGGCTCATTTGGTTATTATACTTTTCTACATTGTACTTTTCTAATATTTGTATTAGAATATAACAAGTGTTATAAAAACAGTTTTGATGTATACCCACTAATTTTTTGAAAGGAGAGGCTTTATGAAGAGTCAGATTAAAAAACATCCTCTAATAAATACTCTAATCAACTTGGAAGGCAACCAAAAAGCCTGTGTCTATACTGAACCTCTCTGGGGAATTCCCTACAATCTTTATGCACCATATGCTACATTATATATGTATGCTCTAGGTGTAAAGGATCAACAGATAGGTCTCCTTCTCAGTATCGGAACGGTGCTTCAGGTATTTGCTGCCCTATTTGGAGGAATTGCTACAGACAAGCTAGGTAGAAGAAAATGTACCTTTATTTTTGACCTGATATCATGGTCTATTCCTGCATTGATCTGGACCCTATCACAGAATTTCTGGTGGTTTCTTGCAGCAACCATCTTTAATTCTCTGTGGCAGATAACCAGTAATTCATGGAATTGTCTTATGGTAGAGGATTGTCCACCTAATCTCCTGGTAAGTATATATACATGGTGTACTGTATCAGGATTGTTGTCAGTTTTCTTTGCCCCCTTGGCTGGAATATTGGTTTCTAAAGCTACATTGATACCTGCTATGAGGATTATATATGGATTCACTTTTATTGTAATGACAGCTAAGTTCTTTATATTATATTTTTATAGCACAGAAACAAAACAGGGACTTCGTAGACTGGAAGAGACTAAAAATCAAAAAACAAGTGAAATGCTAGCCGGATATAAGGATATATTCTTGCTCATAGTTCGTACCCCTGCTACCAGAATGATACTTGCTATAATGACCATTATAAATATCGGCACAATGATTACCAACAACTTCTTTGGCCTGTATATCAATATGAACTTACTAATACCGGAATCATACATTGCCTATTTCCCCATAGTTCGGGCGGCTGTCATGCTGATATTTATTTTTACGGTTCAGGCTTTTATAAATGACTTGCCTTATAAGCCTGTAATGACCATTGGTGCTGGTTTATATATTTTGAGTAATACCCTCCTTATATTGTCTAAACCTCAAGGCTATGGCATTCTTCTCCTCTATATGCTGTGTGAATCCTTTGCCCATGCATTGTTGATTCCCAGAAAGGATTCCCTGCTGGTTCTATCTGTAGATCCCAAGGAGCGGGCAAGGATTGTAGGTCTAATGTCTGTTATGATGCTTGCCATTACTTCTCCTTTTGGTTGGATAACGGGAAAACTGTCTGAGATCAACAGGATACTACCCTTTGTCCTTAATATAATTCTTTATGTTGCATGTGCAGTACTGGTACTGTTCTCAAGCCCCCTGGCACAGCACGATAATAATAAAGATGCTGATACAATAAAGGCATAAAAAAGGATGTTCTAAAACTAAAGTAAAAAACCCTAGCTTTTTAATCATGCTAGGGTTTTTATTATAGGGGTTTGTAATTATTATGCACTCATGAACATTTTTATATCTTCATCAACTTCGGTGATACCACCAATTCCAAATTGCTCTACCAATACTTTAGCTACGTTTGGAGATAAGAAGCCAGGTAGAGTTGGTCCTAGATGGATGTTTTTAACTCCCAGGTAAAGTAGAGCCAGTAGTACAATAACAGCTTTTTGCTCATACCAGGCAATATTGTAAGCTATGGGCAGTTGGTTAACATCCTCTAGCTCAAAGATTTCCTTTAGTTTCAGTGCTATTAGTGCAAGGGAGTAGGAATCATTACACTGTCCTGCATCAAGTACCCTTGGAATTCCTCCAATATCTCCAACATCTAACTTATTATATCTGTATTTGGCACATCCGGCAGTCAGGATTACAGTATCCCTGGGTAATCTTTCGGCAAACTGGGTATAGTATTCCCTGGATTTCATCCTGCCATCGCAGCCGGCCATTACGAAGAACTTCCTGATGGCACCACTCTTAACTGCATCAACTATTTTATCAGCCAGTGCAAATACCTGGTTGTGTGCAAAGCCACCCACTATGGTACCATTTTCAATTTCTTTAGGAGGATTTAATTTCTTGGCCATTTCAATGATTTGTGAGAAATCTTTTTTACCGTTCTCATCAGCTTCTATATGAACACATCCTGGGTATCCTGTTGCTCCAGTGGTAAAGATTCTTGATCTTACCTCTTCACTTCTTGGAGGAACCAAGCAATTTGTGGTGAACAGAATAGGTCCATTAAAGGATTCGAACTCTTCTATTTGTTTCCACCAGGCGTTTCCATAGTTGCCTACAAAATGATCATACTTTTTGAAAGCTGGATAGTAGTGAGCTGGCAGCATCTCTCCATGGGTGTAGACATCAACACCAGTGCCCTTAGTCTGCTCTAATAGCTGCTCCAAATCCGTCAGATCGTGGCCGGAGACTAAAATAGCGGGATTATTGCGTACACCGATATTTACCTCAGTGATCTCAGGGTTACCGTACTTTGAGGTATTGGCCTCATCTAATAGTGCCATGGCCGCAACTCCATGTTCACCAGTCTTTAAAGTTAGAGCAACCAAATCATCAACGGTTAAGCTGTCATCCACTGTAGCTGCCATAGCCTCATAGATAAAAGCATAAAGATCAGGGTTTTCCTTGCCAATGTTTAGTGCATGATGAGCATAAGCAGCTAAACCTTTGATACCGTAGGTTATCATCTCTCTCAAAGACCTAATGTCTTCATTTTCTGTGGATAAGATACCTACATTAACAGCCTTTTCCAACATGGATTGTCTGTCGCCGACTTCAAAGGTAGCGCAATCGTGCAGATTTTCAGCGGTTACCTTTGCTCTCAGCTTATCCCTTTCAGCCAGCATCTTTTTGATCTGTCCTTCAATAGCGTCATCATCAAAGTTAGCATTGGTAATAGTGATAAAAAGGCTGTTGAGTACCTCATGATTTACATCACCTAGTTCTTTAACATCTAATCCACCTTTAACCACTACCTCAGAAATGCCTTTTACAGTATAAATTAGTAGATCTTGTAAATTTGAAACTTGGGCAGTCTTCCCGCAGACACCCCTTAGGGTACAACCTGTGCCCTTTGCGGTTTCCTGACACTGATAACAAAACATATTCATTTTTTTCCTACCTCCCAGTTTTTTAATAATTTAATTTTCATAACAGAAAGTTAGACATGCTCTTGCTTTTTTTTACCCGTTTATTAGGCAATTGACACACCAACATTACATTTTGTATTATAAATAATGTATATTTTAAAGTATGTAACATTAGTTACCACAGGAAAGTTTTTTGTAATATGCTTGCAATTAAAAAGGACTGCTGTAGCAGTCCCTATTTTATTATAAAATCTTTTATGATTCTGAAACCTTTGATTCTAATTCATTCAGTAGATCCAGATAATTTTGCTGTATATTCTTTTCCTTTGCCCTGTTTTCAAATACTTGGGTCTCATAGTTTATCTTTTTCAGAGTATCCTCTGCTAGGTTTTTTCTAGCGAATTCATAAACTATCCTATCCTCTTTATCGATATGTCTATTTAACAAATCCCCATAGCCTATGGCATTGCCAATTACATCCAGTTTGGCTTCTTCATCGCCATCTAAAACCTTTGATATGGCTCCTTCCAACTGTTTTGTGTATAGCCTTCCTAGATCATGTTCTACCAACATTCCGTGGGTTACAAGTTTTTCTGCTGCTGGCCCCAGTTCACCTGCCATTCTATTAAAGAGCATCTTTTCTTCTTTACCATGGTGATGGCTATCAGCGTAATTCCTTATAAAGTCAATTATTTTATAAAAATCTTTATAATCAACTTCCTGACCTTTTAGTATTCTAAAGCAATACCTGCGGATAACTTTGAGCATTCGCTTAATATTTTTATGCTCTTCAACCATAAGGCTTATGCTGTCCATGTTACTTATACCGCCTCATTTAATCTTTCAAGAAGCTTATCTACGTTGATACCATGAACCATAGCTGCCTCTTCTAAAGTTTCACTCTGTGCAGAGGGGCATCCAATACATCCCATATTAAACTCTAAAAGAGCTTCTATCACTTGAGGATAGGTTCTAAGTAATTCTCCTATGGTCATTTCCTTTTTAATTTTCATAACTATCTTCCTCCTGTTTCTAATATTAACTTCCAAATAATCTTTTTAAATCTTTTACATCTTACCCTCAATCAAATCTATTGAAACAATAATTTAAACGGATTAATTTAATCTATCCCTCCAATCATTATCTTGTCCATAGTATAGTCTTAAAATTGACTGGTTATTTATTTGCTTCAAATTTATAATATAAGACTTAAAGGGATAAATCTGTGATCAGGCTCACATTTTAAAAATAAAAAGAATCGGGATTTGCAAAATTCCGATTCTTGTAAAGATCTAAAAACCTTGTCCTACAGCCTTCTGGAGTAAAATTCTATTATGGGCTGTATTTCAACGTTTATTGGTATTTCATCTATATCAGGTACACCTACCAGTTGGCCTTTTAAAGTTTCCACATCTTTAGTCAGATAGCTCAGATTCAGGGGCGCAGACTGGAAATTTTCACGGAACAAATCTTTATTACTTGCCCTCTCACTTAAGCTGATTTCATCTCCAACCTTTAGAAGGTAAGAAGGTATATCCACTTTATTTCCATTTACGCGAATATGTCCATGGTTTACAATTTGTCTGGCTTGACGTAAGGTAGAACCATAACCCAGCCTGTATACTATATTATCTAGCCTTAATTCTAAATTCTGGATCAGTACAACACCTGGATTCTCCTTTGTTTTTAAGGCTTCTTTTACATAACGCCTAAACTGGCGCTCTTTGAGTCCGTAATATGCCTTTAGCTTTTGTTTTTCCAATAACTGCTTGCCATATTCCGACTGTTTTCTATGAACCTTTACCCCTCTTTTAAGGGCTTTAGGGTGATTATATACATTTTCCCCCAGATGCCTAGCTACCTTAAATCTAGGCTTTTTTGGTTTTGCCAAAATCATTCCTCCTTTATACTATTTAAATATTTATTTATACTAATAATTTGTCTCATTGCCTCTAATTAATACCACATAATTGGATATCATAACATAAAATTCACTTATCTATATTAAATTAAATGATTGTGCCAGTTCAACCTTTAGTTTGCCATGTACATAATGGTAATTGATAAATGAAGGATCAATAGCCATTATATACCAATAACTGTCGAACTAACACAAGGGGTTAAATTAATGTGAATTTTCAAAGCAAAAGACAAAAAAGACCATAAGTGTTGTCTGTACGCACTTATGGTCTTATAATCAAATTTCTAATACATTATCCAAGATACCGTTGCCCCTATTTTGACACCTATCTCTCGGATAGGTGGGTGTCCTCATAAAGGCATCTATCTTCCCCTGCCATATTGGACTTACAAAGGCCTGATATCAGTCCTTTAGATTTGGACTCCCTTATTTACAATGTAGGTTCAAAATAAAAGCGACACGGATATCTCAGAAAATCTTGATCTCTTTTCTATAATTATTATATCATTTTTATCACTAAGGTCAATAGAAATTTTTGTAAGCTAAAACAAAACTTCTAGAGAAGTCAAACATATGTGACTGAAACAAAACCATGCATAGATACGTCTGCATAGATGTAGAATTCATTCCAGGAGGATTTAATATGAAAGTGTGTCTATGTCTTCTATTGTGTATAACCATATCCCTCGGCTTGGTTATAGGATGTTCTCTTGATCTGTCATCAGATAATATATCAGATAATATACCCAATACCAAGTCTGCAAATAATATTACAACAAATAAAGTAGATTCAGATTTTGTTTCAAGGAATACTGAATTTGCCTTTAAAATCTTTAGACAGATAAATAGTGAGGATAAAGATAAAAACATAATTATATCCCCTATAAGTATATCCACTGCCCTTGCCATGACTTACCAGGGTGCTCAAAGTACTACCAAGGAAGTTATGGCAAAAACTCTGGAATACACTAATATGGATTTGGAAACTCTGAATGAAAATTATAAAAATATACTGCAGTATTTAAACAGGCTAGACAAGAAGGTTGAACTAAATATGGCCAATTCAATCTGGATAAGAGATGGCGAACCTATTTTAGAAAATTTCCTTTCAGTAAATAAAGAATACTATTATGCTTTTATAGAGGAGCTGGATTTTTCTAAGGACAGTGCTGCCCATACAATCAATGACTGGATATCCCAAGCTACCAAACAAAAAATAAAGGAAATGATAGAACCGCCCATAGCACCAGAAACTCTTATGTATCTTATAAACGCCATATATTTTAAAGGAGAATGGACCAAGAAATTCGATGAAAAGAATACCTATAATGCCCCATTTCATGGCGGTGATGGCAGCACTCAGGATGTAATGATGATGACCTTAAATGGAGAAGTGGAATATGGGCAGGGCAATGATTTTCAAGTTGTTAGACTACCCTATGGCAAGGGTGATTTAGCCATGTACTGCATCTTGCCGGAATCAGAAACTCCTATAAATGAGTTTGTTGAAAATCTAGATAAGGAGAAATGGGATGATATCAAGAGTAGTATAGAACAAACAAACGATGTAATATTGAAAATACCCCGTTTCAAACTTGAATACGGCATAAAAAGCCTAAAGAACTGCTTAATCGACCTGGGTATGGAGGAAGCATTCTCAGACATGGCAGATTTTTCTGGTATAAGAAATGACCTGTCTATATATGACGTACTCCACAAGGCTGTAATAGAAGTAAATGAAAAAGGTAGTGAGGCAGCCGCAGCAACAGTGGTAGAGATGGTAACAAGCGCTTTAGAACCCACAATCTTTTCTGCAGACCGTCCCTTTGTCTTTATAATTGCAGACCTTAAAACTGATTCAATTCTTTTCATAGGAAAAGTATACAGCCTGTAAACATGCTTAAAATATATTGACCGCCTAATTTATGATGATATTAGGCGGTCAATGTATTTGGGTAACTTAATTGTTTAAATCATATTCAAAAGGAATAATTTGTTCCTTTTCAGCAGCTTCAAAAATTGCCTCCATTAATTTCATTACCCTCATTACTTCTGGTAATTTTACTATAATCTCTTCTTTTCCTTCGATAGCAGCCATTACATTCTTGTAGTAATCGCGTATATCGCTTCTAACAATGGGTAGGGGCTCTGTCTTTATAGTATCCTCAGTTCGAGGCGCCATGGTCTTGGTTAAACCAGCCGCTGTTCGAATAGGCACTGCATCGTTTTTACTCCAGTCGGTAATTCGTACAATTTCTCCTGATATATCCCAGTCTCTAACAACAGCAGTTCCATTCTGCCCTAGAACATACCAACGAGGCAGATTAATAAAGTTGCTGGTTCCCACTTCCAGTAAATACTCCAATCCATTTTCGAAAGTCAATACAACTGTGAAACCATCATCTACTAATTCATTTGTTACATGGGTAAGGGTGGCATAAACGGATTTAACCTTATAAGGAATCATCATTAATGCCTGATCTAAAATGTGAACACCCCAATCCAGAACCATGCCTCCACCATGTTCTGGTAACTGACGCCAGTCTCCTGGTATTCCACGGGACCCATGAACACGGGATTCAATACGGAAAATATCACCCAACATATTTTCTTGGTATATTTTCTTTACTGTTAGAAAATCTTCATCCCAACGACGATTCTGATGAACGGTAAAAAGCTTTCCTGTTTCCTCCGCAACATCTATCATTTCCTGTAAATCCTTGGAACTTAGAGTTACAGGTTTTTCGCATACTACATGTTTTCCAGCTCGCAGTGAGCGAATAACGATATCCTTGTGGCAGTCATTTGGTGTTGCACAAAGAACAATGTCAACTTTTTCATCTGCCAGCAGTTCCTCAAAGCTGTTATAAGGAGTTATACCATGGTCTCTAGCAAACTGCTGTCTTTCTTCTTTGATATCGAAGCTGCCGCATACTTCTATTCCATCGATGGTTTCAATAATTTCTCGATGCCAATTCCCCATCCCACCTAAGCCGACAATAGCCAGCTGGTATGTATTTCCTACCATTTATAAATCCTCCTCCACTTTTAGTCATTTGTGGTTTGTGATAATACACATACTAATTATAATCAATAATAGTATAACTTTCAAATATATTATCTGGAATAAGCGATAAAATGAACTAATAATCTTTTATAATCCCAAATCTAAAGGCTTATAGATATACTTCGCTTTCTGCCAGTAGGTTCAATTACCACTAGTGAGCTTTGGCCCATTCGTTCCACTGAAAAATCTTTTATATTCTCCACCTCAAACTCCTTTTGTGGTAAGTAGATAATGGTTGGAGCATGCCCATTTTCCTCATCCCATTCCATATAGAACCTCTTTGATTGATAATCGTATCTAAAATGTAATATTCGGCCACAAACAGCCTGTGGAAAAGGTCTTTTTAAGACACCTAGAACGGGAGTATTTTCAAATCCATCATAAAAGCACCAGTAAGTACTGCTCCACATATATTTATCAAAAATTTGAAGTATATGTTCAATATGATATAAGCCTTCTGAATAATCTCCATGAGCACCCCATTCACCCACCATAACAGGTACACCCATGCGCTGCTGTGTACGACGATGTGCGTCAAAAATAACATCTATCCGGTTGTTGCTAGCCCATTGAACCCCTTCTGTATCTACTACCAGATCATAACCGTGAGGGGAAAAGGCCTGTTGGGGTTCTCTTGTACCATTTTCATAAACAATAGGCTGGGCCTTACATTCAATCCCTATATTAGAAAAATAGCTGTTTTCTCTCATTATTATGGTATCTCTATCAACTGTACGCACTGCTTGTGAGATTTTCCGGTAAAATCCGTCCAAAGCACCTTTATCAAACTTTTCAACTAAGGGCTCCACTGCTTTTGCAACTGATTGGTATATCTTTTTATCCTCTATAAAATCTAGTATCTTTATTTTTCCCTCTGGATGGGATAGCATTTCCATTACTTCTTCGAAGGCATAATGAGTTCCCTTGGCCTGACTGAGTGCTTCCTTTAAAGATGATACCAAGGCCTCAAAAATAGCAGTGGCCTGGGTCCCAGGAAATGGTTCATTTAAAAAATCATACCCTATTAATGCAGGATGCCCTGCAAACCGTTTAGCAATATGTACCCACATATTAACATAATGATCCTGCAAACCTACTCCGTCTGATGCTGGAGTATTATTCCAAAAATTATCAAAGGATCTTTTAACAGCATCACTAATTATATAGGCGTCGCTCCAAATATCCCCTTCTATATGGGGTTGACTATCTGTAATTGTAGCCCATTCAGGGGCCCCATCGCTATAAAGGACACTGTATAAATCCTGATGCATATCCAAATAAGCATATATTCCATATTTTTCACATAGATCCAGCATCCTATTTACCCAGTCCAAATATTTTTCATCATATTCACCAGGTCTAGGTTCAACAGCATCCCATATAATCCCTAGACGAACCAGGTTAAATCCCCATTTTTTTAAATTGCTAAATACTCTTTCGTCCCAGGAGGGTATGTAGTTTATTATACCATTTTCCCAGTTTCCCTTATGTACTAAATTAATGCCCCTAAGTATAACATGCCTGCCCTGATTATCAACAAAGCGATCTCCTTTGACAGAAATTCTTGCCACTTCTACTCCCCTTTCAAAACCTATTTAATACATATTAATTTTATATAAGATATAATAATATAATAACACAATATAAAGCTAGGACAGGGTATATATTCTATGAAGAGATATCCCTTGTCCTAGCTTTTGTTATTTTTTGCTATCTTGATTTACATCTTTTCCTTCTTCTGATACTTCTTCCTTTTGTGTTTCCTCTATATCTTCTATATTCTCTATATCCTCTATACCTTCTATTTCATCAATAAATTGATTGGGGCCAATGGTTAGAGTTATAATGCTGCCAGCCGCAGTCTTAGTATTGGCACTTAGGGATTGTTCATAAACCTTTCCTTCGTAGCCCTCAACATATTCTACGCCTTCTACAAATCTTATATCCAGATTTTTGTTGTGTTTGCCTTTTAGTATTTCCTCTTTTGTCATGCCAACAAAGTTTGGTACTGTGACTTTTACATTGGCAGGCACATATTTTAGTACAATGGTAGAGCCTTCGGTTATCTCCTTTCCTGCCTCTATGCTTTGATGCCATATCTCACCTGGCAATCTACCGGATTTATTAGCCTCTTGGAATATAGGCACTATATTAAGTTCTTCACACATGGCCAAAGCCTTATCTCTGGTTATAGCAATATCGTAACCTGAACCCGCCGGTGCAACGAAATCGGGAACATACACCACCTTGCCCTGGGATACAGTAACTTTAATAGTATCCTTTATGCCAATTACTGTATTGGCCTTATCCTGATGAAGAATAGTACCCTTTGGAGAATTGCTTTTTGTATTGGTAACCTTTATTGAGATACCGGCTCCCTGATCATTTAACTCCTTTGCCCAAAGTTCAATGGCATCTCTTGTTTGACCTACAAAGGAGGGTAATACTATCTTATTATCGATAGAATAAGTCAGCTCTAGTATATCCCCTTTCTTATACTCAGTACCTGCTTTAATGCTTTGAGATATAAAGGTATTGGGAGGTGCCGTGGAGTATCTTTCTTTTATGGTCACAGGAATCCCCAGCTCCCCTGCCACAGCAGTAGCTCTTTCCTTGGAGTATCCAGCAAAGTCAGGAACAGTAATCATCTTGCCCTTGGAAACCACCAGGGTAATCTCGGTACCCTTTTTAACTTTTTCTTCAGCTTTGATGCTCTGAGAAATTATTGCACCCTCTGGCACAAAATCATCATACTCTTCTTCTATTTGGAGTACCAAACCGTTTTCATTGGCAAATATATAAGATTCTCCAATGGCCATTTCCTTAAAGTTAGGCACAACAACCTCTAAAACCGATTCATCCTCAGGTCCTTTTGAAACCACTATATATATAGGGGTATTTCGGTTTACCTCATCAATTACAGTTTCATCATTAATCTCAAACCTTATAACACGCCCTACGGGAACTTCATCGCTGTATTCTGCAGTTATACGTACTCTGGCCATATAGTTTTCCTCAGCCCAGGTTTCTATTTCCTCCCTGGTCATGGACATAAAGTCTGGAAGGGGTAAGGTAACAGACAGGTCATGACCTAGGGAAACTACTACCTTTATGAATTCCCCTTTTTTTACCTTGGTACCTTTGGGCACGCTTTGAGAAATTATCCTTCCGGCATCGAAGTCGTCATTATATTCCTGTTCTATCTGAAGCTTAAGACCATTTTCATTAGCCCAAAGCCTGGCATCATTTTCTATCCATCCAGTCAGATCGATAACCTCTACTCCTCTATTGAAGAAAAGTATCAAACCTATTAATATAGCCACCAAAACTACAGCGCCACTGACAATACTTATCCAGATTTTTCTCCTGTTTGATGGACTTTTGGGCGTAATTATATCCCTATCAGTATTATCTGGCTTAACGAAGTCGGTTTTTTGCTCAAATTTTAAATCTAACTTTTTTTTGTAGTTTTCTAAAAAATTATTATTTCCTTCCATGGAATTACTCCTTTTAACCTGTTATATCCCTTCTCTTGAAATTGAATATAGAAACAAAAGTACATATGACTGACAAGACCAACAATAACATTATACCATAGGGTAGACTAAGAGGGATACCCCTTTGAATGATATAACTTACCATTGAATTCCTAGTAAAAAAGGAGGAAATCTGAACAAAGGGTATAGGAGTATAAGCCACCCAATTCATTGCATCACTATAGGTAAAGGCCGCCAACACTATATTACAGCCAATAAAGCAGGCTATTGGAACAGCTACGGCAACAGCCACATTTCTTATGACCACAGATAACATAAAGGCAACAGTGAAGGCAAATATAATGGATACTGTACATGCCAGAAGCTTTGGTAAATAATAGGCAAAGAAGTTAATATCACCAGAAATAGTGTAGTTGGGATAGGCATAGTCGGAAAACCCAAACAATGCTCCGTTGCTTATAAGATTTAGCAAGCTGCCTAATATATAAATAGCAAATGAAAGGATCAAAGCCCCAATAAACTTAGCCATTAATATTTTTGTTCTGGTTTTTGGGCGGATCATCAATAACCTAATGGTACCCTGCTGAAACTCACTGGCTATAGACCAACCCCCTAAAAGCACTGCAAACAAGGCTACAAAAATAGAGTAACTAAGGAATTCTACTGTCCTATTCCTTGAGCCTTCAGGAACAAATCTCATATCCGGCTTTCCTTCATCCAAGGACCTTTCACCTATCATAATAGCTGTATTGTACTCATCAATCTGTGCCTGTATAGCTCTTACATATTTGTCATAGCTACCGTATTGCATAACATAGTGTCTTTCTTTATTAAATTCCTCTTCGCTTATAATTTCCGTATACAATAGCTGGTTACGGTTCATTTCTATTTCATTAAGGGCACGATTTTCCCAAGTGTCCTCTCCCGGGATAATGTTTCTCTCCAGCCTTAGCTGCAAAATAGGAATAGTATTGGTCTCTATAATTTCTATGTTTCTTTTCAAATCCTCTATCACTACACTTAGTCCTTCCTCCTGCGAAGGATTTTGGATTATAGATTCTTCATGTATAGCAATCTGCTCCTCAAAGTCTGCTATTCTGTCCTTTTCCTGCTCTATTCTTAAATTAATATATTGAGGAAAATCATTATCTTCTACCACTTTATATATGCTATTTAGGTTGCCTTCCAGTTTATCCAAAGCTGCCAGTCTTTGCTCTGGAGTAATACTAATATACTTTTCTTTAAAGGAATCAGGATCCAGGCCCATTTTATAGGATACAGCCTCATAAAGCCTGTCTTCTGGTACGTCATTATGCTCGTAGATAAATTTTTCATAGATTGTTTGGGTTCCCATCCAGGCTAACTCCATTCGGTAATCGGTATGTTTTGTTATATGCTGAGCAAAACGAGCATAATATTTGATTTCTTCATCTACCAAGGAAAGTGCCAGATCTAAAACTTCAATCTCAGAAAAACGTCCTTTGTCCAGTTCCATTGATTCCTTTTCATGCATTAATCCATTGATTTGCCAATAGAATGGGTTGTCAGGAAGTATTGTTATATCCTCTACCACAATTGGTTCTTCGCCTGACATTTCTGGATAGGCAATACCTATATCCACGACACTATAAGCAGGTGAAGCAATGGGTAAAGGTCGGACAACTCCGCCACCCCCAGTACTTTGTTTCTGTACAAAAAAACTCATAACCGGCACCAAAACACTAGAGGCAATAACCAATATACCTATAATCAATAAAAACCTTGATTTCAGTATACTTTTTATTTCAACTTTTATTTGTCTTAAAAAACTCATGGCAATATCCTCTCTAACTATTAATATTTTTATTATCGGATTTGATGTTTTGACCCTGTAGTTATAGATATAAAATCTTGTTCAAGAGTTCTGTGTTTCTCATTTACAGCATAAATGCCAATACCTTGATCTACAAGATTTCTTATTAAATTGGGCATCTCACTACGTTTCATGACAACAATTACCCCGCTGTTTTCCATCCTACAATTTGTCTGCAGTTCATTGAAATAATTAAAGGTTTTAGAGTTGTTGTCTGTAATAAAGGTATATTCGAATATTAACTCTTCCTCAGCTTCTCCATTATCATTTATGGCCTTCTCACCAATAATAACACCTTCGTCTATGATATAGATTCTATCGCACATCAGCTCCATCTCAGACAATAAGTGGCTGGAGATAAATACTCCTACACCTGCCTCTTTGGCGAGAAGTTTTAATAAATCCCGCAGTTCCTTGATACCAATAGGATCGAGCCCGTTGGTAGGTTCGTCTAACACCAAAAGACGGGGATTATGAAGAAGAGCTTGTGCTATACCTACACGCTGACACATACCCAGTGAATATGTTTTGACCTTATCATCGATGCGCTCTGACATTTTTACCAGTTTCACAATATCATCAATATTTTTCTTGTCTACATTTTCATGCATAGAAGCAAAATACTCCAGATTTTCTCTACCCGTCATTCTTTTATAAAGATCAGGATTTTCTATGATTCCTCCTACATTAGCCATGGCAGCTTCAAAATCCGTAACAATATCGTGACCACATATTTTTATTTCACCTTCAGTGATATGAAACAGCCCCATAATCAGCTTAATAGTGGTGGTTTTGCCTGCACCATTAGGCCCGAGAAAACCCACAATCTCCCCGGAATTAACGGTCAAAGAGATATTGTCCAGTATTTTGCGCTTTTTTATGATCTTGGTTAAACCTTGAATTTTTAAAAGTTCCATATGCCTATTCCTTTCCCACATTTTATAATTAATTGTATAGTTGTATGTGTTGTGTATATATTGAGCACCTGGTAAACCCTATAATATTAGACGTGTTATGTATAGAATATGTTACAAAAAATATAGAAATTTATAGGTATATTCTATATCTTTTTTAATACAAATGAAAGTCTTTTTCCAAATAATAAAAAAACCCTTGAACGTGTACTACACGTTAAGGGTATTATCAGAAAGTGCTTTTTGTCTCCATTTACCTTTTTTAAAGAAGATGGTAGTGATAATGGCTCCACTTACCCAGGAAATTAGCAGAGAAACAAATACAGCCTCAGGTCTTCCCGTTGGATAAGCAGCGCTTTTTGTAAAATGAGCAATGATATAAGCTACGGGCACTCTCAAACAAACTGTAGTAATTATAGAAATCCACATGGGAGTCATGGTATCTCCTGCACCACGCATTACACCTGAAAGAGATTGAGTTACTGCCATAGCTATGTATCCTACAGCAAGAATACGCATCATGTACATACTCAAATCAACAAGTTCAGCCGTATCGGTAAAGACACGCATAAGGTATCTTCCTAAAAATAAAATGATTATTGTTATAACCGTTGAAACGCCTACCGCTATTCGCAGACCATCCCGTGTCCCTTTTTCAATTCTGTCGATCTTTCTAGCACCAACATTCTGCCCTGTAAAAGTTGTCATAGCATTTCCAAAAGTAAAGTTGGGCATCATAGCAAATCCGTCTACCCGCATAACAATAACATTGGCGGCAATGACCATCTCACCAAAGCTATTGGTTAGAGATTGCACTGCAATAATTGCAAATGAAAAAATTGCATGGGTTATCCCTGCAGGCAACCCTAATTTTATTAGTTTCAAAGCATATTCCTTTAAGGGTACCAGCATTTTGAGTTTAAAGTCAACAACATCCTTCATTCCAATTAATTTTAATAAACAAAGAATAGCTGATATACCTTGGGCAATAACAGTAGCCAGTGCAACTCCGGGCACACCCATATTAAAGCTGGCTACAAACCATATGTCCAGCACCACATTAAGAATAGTGGAAATAAGCAAAAAAACAAGTGCCGATGCTGAATCCCCCAATCCTCGTAAAACACCTGACAAGATATTATAATAGGCAGATCCTATACATCCAACAAATAAAATAACAAGATAATCTTCAGACCAGTCAATTATGGAATCCGGTGTATTAAGAAATTCCAGTAAAGGTCGGGTAATAAGAGGACCTACCACCATAATGAACAATGAAGCTACCGCTGTCAGAGTAATACATACACCTATGGTTCGGGACAGTCTTTCACGATCCTTTGCACCAAAATATTGTGATACCATAATGCCAGCCCCAGTAGCAATACCCATAAATAATACCAACAAAAGGTTCAAAACAGGACCTGCACTACCCACAGCTGCCAAGGCATTATCTCCAATATATCTGCCAACAATAATAGAGTCAGCAGTATTATAAAACTGCTGAGCTACATTTCCAATAAGCATGGGAATGGCAAACTGTACAATTCGCTTCCAGGGAATGCCTTCGGTCATATCTTTTGGAGCAAACAATTCCTTTAATTTACTCATAAATATCACTCCAATCCCTAAATGTCTTTTCCAATGATACCATACTTATCTATTATACTAATAATATTTATGTTAATCAATAAAATTATTGTGTCTACTCCTATCACCAGCTATAAGGATATATCATATTATATATTGATATTATCTGAAAGGAATGAAGGTAAATGACTAACTGGTATTATGAACTATACAACGGTATAAATACCTATAATCCATATAACTATCCTATACCTTACTGGGCTAACAGACCCATATACAATCCAGACCACTGGAGAGATAATACTAAGCTCAGGGATTACGGGCCAAACCCCTTGGTAATTAACATTGAAAAGGCTACCAGACAAAATAGGAATTTCCGCACAGCACTGTGGACTGGAAATTACCTTCAGATTACATTGATGAGTATTAATGTGGGAGAAGATATAGGCTTGGAGATACATCCGAATACAGACCAGTTCATACGCATAGAACAGGGTCAAGGCTTGATCATGATGGGAGATAGAAGGGATAATCTAAATTTCCGAAAAAGGGTGCATGCTGGATGTATAATAGTCATACCAGCTGGCAAATGGCATAATCTTATAAATACAGGCTGTATACCATTAAAGTTATACTCTATTTATGCACCCCCTCAACATCCCCATGGGACTGTCCATAGAACAAAAGAGGAAGCAGAAGAACATGAGCATTACTAAAACATGGGGAGAAGGCTGTCTCCCCATGTTTTATCTACCCTTGTATATCCCGTTTACTGTAACCAATAAAGCCTGAGAAAGTCAATACTATTGATATTAAAACCAGTATAAAAATTTTTGTTATATCGACTTCCTCAATAGGCACTTGAGGGATATGTCCAAAAGGAGATAAATTGCTCATCCAGTCAGGCAATTGTAACATATCACCTAAATACACCACAAAAAAAGCATATCCTAAATATAGCCATGTTAGGCTTACATGTTCGGGGAAATACCCAATTAGAAAAACGGCTAATCCAACCATGATCCACATAGCGGGTATGTGTACAAAACCCGCCTTAAAAAATGTATTAAATGTTATTGCATCATCCATTGTAGAAATAGCGGCAAACCATAGACCAAGTATTGACATCAGTTGTATTATTGGAACTGCTAGTATTGCAATCAATGTATAGCTGCCTATTACTTTATTTCTAGATACTGCCTTTGAAAGCAAGTATTCGGTTCTGTTTCTTTTTTCTTCATAGCTAAGCTTTAATACATACATTAAGGCAGGGATTGTACCCAGTATGCTTAAAATAGTCATAAGCATGGTCATAAATCGTTCCGTTAGGCTAAGCCCCTCCCCTTCAGGGATCATTTGCTGTATTATACCGCTAGTATTTAAAAAGCCTTCCAAATCCCCTAAGATGGATCCATAAGATATTCCCAATATAAACATTCCTATGGTCCATGAAATTATGGATGTTCGTTGTAACCTAAAGGAAAGCCCAAGAGGTGATAAAAGAAATCTGGAAGCATTTCTTTTACCAGGTCTAGTTGGTATAAAGCCAGCACCTAAATCCCTAATGGAGTTTAAATACAAAGATATGCCAAAGATTATTACAGAAATCCCCAAAGTCAGAAAAACTGGCCACCAATAATTGTTAACAAAGACCTGGGTGCGAAGTATTAATCCTAGGGGAGATATAAGGGATAAGGTTTCATTTTCAACATCACCAATCCCCCTTATTATATAAGCCAGAATAAGAAATCCAAAGGAATAGCCTATTGTAGCTCTTGTATTGGATGTAAGCTGGGCAAAAAGTCCGGTTAAGGCTGCGAAAAAAATGCCTATAACTCCCAATGATGCTCCATACAATAAACAACCACCTAAATCCATATCCTCTAATCCTAAGGAATACAAACTAAAACCTACTACTAAAGATATAACTATATTAGCTAAAGTTATATTTAGAATAGTAGCAGCTAATGGTGATAAAGGTCCTACTGGAAGGGAACGAATCATTTCAATACGTCCCTCTTCTTCATCTTCCCTGGTATGCCTAGTGGTTAAGAGTATTCCCATAATACCTGTAGCTATAGCAGAAAATAGGAGCATAAAATGAGCCATCATTGCTCCATCGGTATAGTTATCCAACCCATAACCGGGTCCTAACATTACCGTAATAGCCGGGTTTTTCATAGTTTCGGCCATTATCTGCCTATCTGCACCTGTAGCATATAAATCTGGCAATATACTTGCTATTAAAAATGTGAATACTACAATAGAAATAATCCATACAGGCAATCTTATACGATCTTTACGCAGTATGAAACCAGCCAATTTCCCAGTATTAGTATATAATTCCCTGAACATCAATGCCCACCCCCATCTACCTTATAATGTCTCATAAATAAATCCTCTAAGGTGGGCGGAGCAACTTCTAATTTAATAATTCCAAATTGGCTTATGTATTTCATCACCTCATCCATCTGATCACTATCTACATGAAAGTATAATAAATTGTTTTTCCTTTCTATATTATGTACTCCCTTAACCTTTCCTAAGTCTGCAATAGGTTCTTTTGTATCTAGTACTACACTGGTTCTTGTTAGATGACGTAATTCTTCTAGACTGCCTGATTCTATGATCTTGCCATTGCGGATAATGCTCACCTTATCACACAGTCTTTCTACCTCAGATAGAATATGACTAGAAAGCAATATGCTTTTTCCTTCCTTTTTTGCCTCCGTAACATATTCTTGAAAAACTCTTTCCATTAAAGGATCAAGCCCTGACGTGGGTTCATCCAGTATATACAAATCTGCATCTGAAGCAAAGGCTGCAATTAAGGCAACCTTCTGTCTGTTTCCTTTTGAATAGGTTCTACATTTCTTTGTGGGATCTAGGTCAAATCTTTCAATAAGTTCTTCACGACGTCTTTTGTTATTGGATCCTCTAAGCTTTACAAACAAATCGATTACCTCGCCACCTGTAAGATTGGGCCATAGATTAACCTCTCCAGGAACATATGCAACTCTTTTATGGATTTTAACAGTATCTTTCCAGGCATCCATGCCAAATATGGTTGCCTGACCTGAAGTTGCTTTTAAGATACCAAGGAGGATTCGTAGGGTGGTAGTTTTACCTGCTCCATTGGGTCCGATAAATCCATATATTTCTCCCTGGCTTACCTCAAGATCAACCCCATTCAAAGCTGTAAAGTTACCAAACTTCTTAATTAAATTGTTAACCTTTAGAATTGCCACAACAAAGCCCCCCTTATTTATAATAAACTTTTTTTAAGGCATCCAGAAATTCATGAAAATCATCCCAATGAGGCTGCATATCACTGGATGAAGTCTCTTCTCCTTTAAGACGATTTATTAATTCTTTTTCATATCCTATAATAGTTAGATAAATTAGTTTCATAACCTGTTCCGGTTTTAGATCATCTCTAAATAAGGATTGATCAATATTACTAAACATCTTGGAAAATCCAAACTTTTTTAGATTTTCAATCCTCTTTTTCATCTCTTCAGATAGTCCTACTTCTTCCTTAATATAAAAGGTTGCAAGGAAATTAAAAACATGGGGATTTTTGTGATAAACTTTTAGTTTTATTTGTGACGCATGTCTATATCTTTCAATAAAGTCAGTTTCATTTTCATCTAATTTTTCTATATACTCCTTAATAATAAAATCAATTCCATAGTCAAACAGATAATTAAAAAGCTCCTTTTTACTGTTGAAATAATAGAAAAGCATTCCTTTGCCAATTCCAGCTTTTTTTACTATTCGATTAGTTGATGCATGCTCGTATCCATACTCTGCAAATTCCTCATATGCAGCATTTAGTATTCTCTTCTGCTTATCTTTATCCAGTTTTAGAAATCTTTCTAATATGGTCTTTCACCTCGGTTCTTTCCTATCATTTTTTAATATATTATGTAATAGGGTTTTCGACCACTATGGTCTATAATAAATATAGCATACATAGACCAGTCCGGTCAAGTAAAATGTGATATAATATATGAGGGAATTATAGCAATTTATCATGTATTAATATGGTTATTGGACCTTAGTTTATCAATAGCAGATTATGCTTATGGGTATATTAGGAATCCAGAGTCAATATGTTTGACTGTTGATAATTAAATGACTTACATCCAAGGAGGCATAAATGAAGTTTAAATATACTGTTGACCACCAAAATAGCGGAAAATCTGTATATAGTATACTAAGGGAAGAATTTGAGTTTTCCCATAGGCTAATAAAAAAATTGAAGCGCAATAAATCAATATTCTGTAACGGTGCCCATGTTTATGTAACTCACACCATAAATGAAAAGGATATTATAGAGGTTGATATAGATTTTAAGGAAACATCTGAAAATATAAAGCCAGTAAAAATGGATTTGAACATATTATATGAAGATGAGACTATTATAGCATTAGATAAACCTGCAGGTCTGGTTATTACCCCTATAGGTGTACATCAAGATAATTCTATTGCCAATGGGCTTATGCATTATTATCAAAGTAAAGGGTATCAAATAAAAATTCGACCTGTCAATAGGTTGGATATTGATACTACAGGAGTTGTTGTATTTGCAAAGAACGGCCTTGTTCATGATCGACTGAGAAAACAGATAATGGCAAACAGATATCAAAGAGAGTATATAGGAATTGTTCATGGTTGTCTTGCAGATCCGGCAGGCAGGATTGATTTGCCCATTGCTCGCTGCCCTGATTCCATCATTTTAAGGGAGATATCAAAGTGCGGGGCCTCAGCTGTAACGCATTATAGTGTTATGGAATACTTGGAAAATGCAACCGTGGTAAAGTTTGTCCTTGAAACTGGAAGAACGCACCAGATACGGGTTCACTGTAAAGCAATAGGGCATCCCCTGATTGGAGATACCCTTTATTCTCATATAAAAACTTCTTTGATTTCAAGGCAGGCACTACATGCTCATTATATTAAGTTTACACACCCTATTACAGGTGAAAATATTGAATTATCTTCACCAATGCCAAAAGATATGGCCAGGTTAATTGATACCATTAAAAATGGAATTGTATCAAACAAAGGCTGTTAGATATTCTGGCTTAGCTGTGGAACCACAGACTTGCGGATTTGACGTCGCGCATAGAAAAAACATACCACCTGACCAATTCCTGCTAATCCCCAGGTTATGGGATAACAGATAAAGAGCATTATTACTGTAGGATACCAGGCAAAGAATGTAACCAGCCAAAGTATCCTCATAATGCATGCTCCTATTAAGGTACAAATCATAGGGAGTACTGAATAGCCCATAGCGCGAGTCAAACCGGGAAATACATTCATAATACCACAGGTAAAGTATGCAGCCATCATAATCTTGGTGCGCAGCATACCCAGTTCAATGACTTCGGGATCAGAAGTATATATACCAAGCAAGGATCTTCCAAAAAGCAGAATTAATCCTCCTAAAATAATCCAGGTTGCAAAGATTAATACTGTACATATCTTTGCTATAGTGTCAATTCTATCGTATTTCTTAGCACCCATATTCTGCCCCGTAAAGGTAATGGCTGCATTATAATAAGCGTTCATTGTAGTACCAATAAAGCCTTCAATATTGCCTGCCGCTGAACTGGCAGCTACCATAGTGGAACCAAAAGAGTTTACCGCCGATTGTATTAGTACGTTAGATATAGAAAAGAGCATTCCCTGTAATCCCGCAGGCAAACCAATTTTTACAATACTCTTTAGCTTATCCTTATCAATCCGCAATTCTTTAGGTATAAAACCTATTGGTCCATGGGTCCTGTACAAGCATACAATAATTAATACCATTGACAGATATTGAGATATAACTGTTGCCCATGCTACACCATCCACACTCATGCCAAAAACTATAACAAAAAATAAATTAAAAAGAACATTGACAACACCGGCAATGGTGAGATAATACATCGGGCGACGGCTGTCCCCTACAGCACGTAGAATAGCTGCACCGAAATTATATACCATGCTGGCTGGCATGCCGACAAAGTAGATTTTCATATATAAAATTGATAGACGTAATATATCCCTTGGGGTACCCATCATTACCAGTAAAGGTTCACAAAATACTAGGCCAATCACCATGACAATTAGTCCGCCAATAATACTAATTGCAATGGAAGTATGGACCGCTTTACTTACATCCCCCTGTCTATGGGCACCGTATTCCTGTGCAACAACTACACTTGTACCTACTGATAATCCCATAAATAGGTTTATGATAAGATTAATTAGAGCACCAGTGGCACCTACTGCAGCCAGGGCCTCACTACCCGCAAAACGTCCAACCACTACCATATCTGCAGCATTAAACATTAGTTGCAAAATATTCATGGCCATAATAGGTAAGGCAAATATCAATATCTTGCTAAACAGCGGTCCACTGCACATATCCATGTCGCGTTTCTTAAAAACCATAAGGCTATTCGCTCCCTTTATATTTCTATATCTATGCCTTATACATAACCTAAAACACAGAAAAAGACCCAGCCATTACATTTTAGTAATGTCTGAGCCTAAGTCATTATATAGCATTTTATAAAATTTGTCAAAAAATTTTGTTTTTTCGACATAGTAAATATCTACTCTATTGGCACTTATAATAGCTTACCTAATGGATTCCTTATAATAACTAGCTTTTTCGCTTATTATAGCCTCTATTTCCATATGGTTGTAATTTATCCAGCCAGACCTTTTCCATTTGTTTGACTTCCCATCGTGGATCAAGGGCCTTGTCAGCATCTTTCTTTTCTAAGATCTCATAAGTAAAAGCCTCGGCATCCAACTCATTCCAATCCTCTTGTAACTGGGAATTTACATGCATCCCCATACTCAATTGCCACTTAATGGTTGTCCAGCGGTTTTTAAGATTTGGACTAGAACCTACAAAAATCTTCCCATTAACAGTATTTGTTATTTTATATACGCCCATATAGATTTTTATCTGGTTAAACTGTTCCCTCAACTCTTTTCGCCTTTGTTTATCCATATGAAAGTCACCTTCTGTTTTCAATTTTAATGATGAGAGCTAGTATCCCATTTCCTTTAATATTCTTGATAGGATTCTAAGCCTTTCTCCAATAAGTTCACCATCATCACTCAAAGCCTGCCTAAACAACTGTATATCCTCATCAATTTTTTCATTATCTGTACATACAGCAACGGTCATAGCATCACCTTGTAATCCTACTCTGTCAATTATAGGATCTTCTTCATCATATAATTTCTCATATCGATAGGCTTCTCTAAAATATTGCTCTGCTCTACAAATTAAAATGGCAAGATCCAGTACCCTATGAAGAGGTAACTCTTCGGACTGCCTTGACCATTTACCTCCAGTATGCCTCCACACCTTAGCTGAAATATCTACTTTACCTCTATCATTCCACTGCGCCAAACCTAAAGATAATCCTTTAGCTTCTGACTTATAGGCATGCCTACCATCTACATTCTCATAGTTTTCTGATACAATAACTGGTTTATGTTTTAAGTTGGTTGGTATTTTCATTTCATTACCTCCGTCAGTTTTACTAAATTACTAAATTACTAGTGTACTAAATTACTGCTTATTATAATTGTTTTTATCAATGCTGTCAATATATTAGCAATATTTCAAGATTAACTAATGAAAGTAATTAGTATAGAATAAAGTTAAACTTTTT